>JANOUM010000203.1:0-9526 GCA_031416855.1 Rhodoferax sp.
AGGGAGACGGAAATTGCAGAAGTACCACTTTTCTCCGCCTGTCATTGCGGACTCGATCCGCAATCCAGTGCGCCAACTGCATGGATGCCCCCGGATCGAAGTCCGGGGCAGGCTCATCAAGCCCGGCATGACAGTGGGATATTGGCAATTTCCATTTCCCTAAGGGTATTCGATAGGTCCGCGGTAGCCAGAAGCCAGACGCACCCTGTCGGCTGTCGAAAGTGGCAATACGTCACGAAAATCGCGGCATACGTGGGCTAGCGAACCTATACTTTATATAGAATGAGTCTACAGTTCGGGTCAGAGAATGTTGCATTGCGGAATGCCATCCGCCGGATTGTGTCCAGCAGCACTGTGGCGGTAAAGTTCCGACGACACGCAGAGATCGCTATGGACGAACGAGAGTTCGACCATGCCGACGTGTTTGTTTGTCTGGCCAAGGGAATGGCGTATGGACCGGAAGTTCAGAACAATGAATTGCGCGCGAATGTGGTCCACCGTGGCAAGCGCATTAGAGTAGTTGTTGGTGGACTGGATGACGTCAATGGGGACTGGTCCCAACTGACAAGGATTACCGTCGTTACTGTCATAGAGGCTACATGAATTTTGAACTTCACAAACTCGTCGGTGCTGGACTGCCGAATGTCTACCTCGACGGCGGCGTCCTGCTTGAAGGCGCGGGTGACGATCAAACAGTTTCCTATTCGGACCTGGGCGGGCTTTACGCTGCGATTACTCGCGCGCTCGCGCTATGCACTGGCCCAATGCAGGCCTGCGAGCTTCGTTTCCTGCGCAAGCGTCTGAACTACAACCAATCAGATGTTGCCGGGCTGGGCGGGAAGACGGAACAGGCGGTCGCCAAATGGGAAAAGGGCGCCACGCCCGTCCCTAAGGCTGAAGCAAGCTTGTTGCGCGTAGCCGTGCTTTCAAAGTTTGGCACGACGGCGGACATGGCGAAAGCAGTCAGTGCGCTATTGTCAGACGCGCCTGCAACAGATTGCGCAGTCTTTGTGTTCAGTTTCGACGGGGCTCTGTGGACGCAAAACAATCACCTTGCGCGGGCCTTTGCAAATCGCCAATTTCAGCCCGAAGCAACGGCTGCGATGGAGGCCGCGATGGCGACATCGAGCCAAGTGGCGTACACATGGAACCAGGATTCGAGTCCCATTGTGATGGACGGCTATCACAATGATGGAGTCGTCACGACCATCTAAAAATGAATACCGATTCTTCCCAAATGATCGACATTGAGTGGCCCGAAATCGCCAAGATTCTGTTTGCCGCAAAGGGAATAAAGTCTGGATTCTGGCGCTTGGCAGTGAAGCTTCGTCAGGCGGGAATTATTGCGGAGTTTCAAGAAGTGGGTACCGGCAAGACGGAGCACTTCCCGACCAGCATCGTGGGCATTCAGGCGATTGCCTTGATGCCAGCGCAGGGGCCTGGACCGATGGTATTTGACGCGTCCGCGGGGACATCGTCTAGGAAACCGGGGAGGAAGCTTGCGACGGCACCGCCGACGGACAAGGCGAAAGTCCCGGAACATAGTGTCAAACGTGCGGTGCCAAAACCTAGCGTCAAATCATCTCGCTCTAGGGCTTGACCCCATCCCCTTACTGCTTGTTCCATGATGTGCCCGCAGTCAACATTTTCGCGCCATATTGAACGTGACGCGTCACCACGGGTGCGATTCAAACTGATGTACCGCTTTGCCCTACCCCGCCCTTGGCCGGCCCCGCCTGCGCCATGGCCGTCACCACAGCTCTGAGCGGTGCGTTCGGTGCCAGCACCCCGTAGTACCGGTGGCGGTGCGTGCGCGGCGGCGGCACCAGGGCGGCGATGCGCTCGATCAGCTCCAGCGGGCTGAGCACCAGGTCGGCCTGTTTGCCACCGCTCTGCGGTTTGGGGCAGTGGTAGACCAGCTCGGCTCCCCGCTGGCGCAGCCGCTCCAGGGCAAACGGCAAACGCGCGCAGGATGCGGGTGCGCACCTGGGCCTGCACCTGGGCCACGGCCGCCTCTTCTATCCCGCTGGCTGGCGTGTGCCCGGCTCGCGCCCGGGCCATGGGTATGCGACGTTCAGGAACCCAGGACCTGGCAGTCGCTGGTGCCGCCGACAAGTTGGCGCACCTGGCCGGCCAGGCTGCCGAAGATTCTTCCGGCCAATCCCGCACCGGCCTCCTGGCCCATGACGATGCGGTCACAACCAAGCTCGCGCGCGAGCCTCGCGATGGTTTCGGCCTTGCGGCCGACCACGACACTGGACGTATAAGGGATGCCCGCCGCCCCGAGCAGGGCTTCGGCCGGGGCGAGTTCCTCGGCACCGGCCTGGTGCTGGATCTCGTTCAGCTCGCCGCCCTTGAAAAACATCGCGACATGGCTAGTCACGTTGGCCTGCACGCTCAGCAGGTGGATCGCCACCGCTTCCCTGCGGTAGAACGCAACCGCCTCGGCCACGGCGGACTTCATGCGTGCGGCACTGCTGCCACTGTCGATCGGGATCAGGATTTTTCGCATGGTGCCTGCGCCCTGGTGATCAGTCCGCCGCCCGACTCAGGTGGGCGGTGTCCATCGTTGGTATTGCGCTGCGGTTTGCGCGCCATTTTCCGAGCGCAACGACCAGCACGACACCCGCGGCCGGGGCCAACATGTGCAGGGTGTGTTGCTCGCTGGCCCAGTTGCTGATGGCCGGATCCGACATGGCCATCTCGCCTGCCACCCAGCCTAGCAAACCCGCACCGATGGTGATGATCACCGGGTAGCGGGTCATCAGCTTCAGGATCAGCGTGCTGCCGTAGATGATCAAGGGGATGCTGATCACCAGTCCGATGACCAGCAGGACGGTGTTGCCATTGGCTGCAGCGGCCACCCCGATCACGTTGTCAAGGCTCATCACCAGGTCGGCGACGATGATGGTCTTGATCGCGCCGCCAAGGTTTGCATGGCCGACCAGGTCGGTTTCCTCGTCTTCTTGCTTGAGCAGGTCGACCCCGATCCATAGCAACAGGGCTGCGCCCAGCAGCTTGAGGTATGGCAGGCTCAGCAGGTAAACCGCGAAGAAGGTCAACACGATACGTAGCACAATGGCGCCGACGCTGCCGAACAGGATCGCCTGCTTCTGCTGCGCGGGCGGCAGCGAGCGCGAGGCAAGTGCGATGACGACAGCGTTGTCGCCGCTCAGCACGATATTGATCATGATGATCTCGGCAAGGGCCAGCCAGAACTCTGGCGTCATGAAAGCGGACATCCGTATCTCCTCGGTGAAATATCGAGGAGCAGCGGGGGTGGCTCCAAGTCCACTCAAGGATAGGTAGCTGAGCTTTCAGGGTTCTGCCGCTTGGCTGTCTGGAAGATGTCGCCAGGCTGTCGCCAGGCTTACAACGCAGGCGCGCGGTCCAGTGGTCGGGGTGGCGGGAAGAACACGCTGAAGGTGTTGCCGATGCCGTCCAGGTCTTCCTCCAGCGTGATGTTCGCCCGGTGCAGTGCGGCAATCTCGCTGACGATCGCCAGGCCCAGCCCGCTGCCGTCGGCGTGGCTGCCGAGCAAGCGGTGGAAGCGCTCGAAGATCCTGGTCCGTTCTTCGACCGGGATGCTGGGGCCATCGTCGCTGATCGACATCTGGCCGCGTCCATCCGCTGCCACGGCGATGGCCACCGTGACCCGCCCATCCAATTGGCTGTAGCGGATGGCGTTGTCAATCAGGTTGTTGATCAGTTCACGCAGCCGGTCCGGGTCGCCATTGATCATGACCGGGCCTGTCCAGGCCTCGAAGCCGAGGTCGATGCCGCGTTTGAGGGCATCGGGAACCCAGCCCATGGCGACCTCCACGGCCAGCGCATTGAGGTCGATCACCTGCAGGGCAACCGCATCGACCGCGCCAGGCTCGTTGCGCGCCAGTGACAGCAGCTGGCGCACCAGGCGCGACAGGCGGTCAGCGCTGACATACAACTGCGCGAGGGAGTGGCGTACCAGTGCCGGGTCGCTCTCGCGCAGGGCCAGTTCGATCTGGGCCTTGAGGCCGGTGACTGGTGTTTTGAGCTGGTGGGCTGCGTCGGCGATGAAACGGTTCTGAAAGTTGAGCGTCTTGCCCAGACGCAGCAGCAATTCGTTGACCTCGTCCACCAGCGGCTTCACTTCGGCGGGCACGTCGCGGATGTCGATAGGACTGAGGTCGAGGTGGGACCGGTCGGACACCGCAGCCTGCAGCCGCTTCAAGGGCAACAGTCCGCGCGAGATGCCGAAGAAGACCGCCGCACAGGCCAGGAAAATCAGCAACAGCTGCGGGACGACCACACTGCCCAGGATTTCCAGTGCCAGGCGATTGCGCCCGTTGAGTGTCTCCGCCACTTGCACCAGCACCTCGCCGGATGAACCGTTGCTGCCCTCGTACGGCAACCAGGCCGCGACCATCCGCACCGGAGCGCCATGCAACTCGGCGTCGTAGAACTGCGGCTTGTCGTGGCTGAGTAGGGTCGGGGCGGGCGCGGGAATCGCCTGGTCACCGCCGATCAGGCTTCCCTGCGAAGTGGCCAATCGGTAGTACACAGTGTCGTCCTGGTTGACCAGCAGGACGCGTTCGGCCGTCGGCGACATTTCGAGCCTGGGGCCGTCGCCGTCGGACCGGACATGCAAAACCACCTCGCGCGCGATTTCGAGCAGTGAGCGGTCATGGGCCCGGTGCGAGAAGTTCACGGAGGTCCAGTAACTGACCGCCGTGTCGAACACCAGCAAGGTGATCAGCGGGCCGAGCAGCCAGGCCAGCAGCTTGTACTGCAGCCGCGGTTCAATCCGCGCCATCGATGCGCTCCATCAGGTAGCCCATGCCGCGCACGGTCCGGATTTCGCAGCCCAGCGGTTCGAGCTTCTTGCGGATCCGGTGGACGTACACCTCGATCGCGTTCGCTCCCACCTCGTCGCCCCAGCCGTACAAATGGTTGACCATGTGCTCTTTGCTCACCACCCGTCCCGCACGCATGAGCAACAACTCGAGCACGGCGAACTCCCGTGCCGACAGCTCGACCGGCTGCTCGTCGTGGTGGACCCGTCGCCCGACCGTGTCGAGGCGCAGCCGGCCATGCACCAGAGACGGTGCCGGATGGGTGCTGCCACGCCGCAGCAGGGCGCGCACCCGGGCCTCGAGTTCCGGCAGGTCGAACGGTTTGGCCAGGTAGTCGTCCGCCCCGAGGTCCAGCCCGTGCACCCGGTCCGCCAGGGTGTCGAAGGCGGTCAGCATCAACACCGGGACACGCGACTTGCGTGCACGCAGGCGGCGCAGTACATCCAGGCCGCTGAGTCCCGGCAGGCCGATGTCAAGAATGGTCAGGTCGTAGATTTCCAGTGCCAGGGCGTTGTCGGCCTGTTCGCCGTCGCCCGCCACATCGACCGCATAGGCGGACTGGATCAGCGCCCGGCACAGGGCGTCGGCAAGTATCTTGTCGTCCTCGACGAGGAGTATGCGCATGGTTGCTATTTGGCCGGCCGGTTGCCCGGCTGGCAGGAAGGCAGAATAGCGCCGATCGTACGGCAAGGCCGGCCGGGGCGGCCGGGCAAGCTGTGAGCGGGGCAGACTCTTTATCAGCAGGGGCAGCCCAGTCGGAGGGGACGCTTGAACGGCATGCGTGAACTGTTGCGCCACCCCGAGCGCATCCTCCAACGCCTCGAACACGCCGTCGACTACGTACACATGGAAATGCACATGGGTGTTCAGGCTCGACCCAAACCGGTGGATGAAGGCGACGGCACCGATAGCCGGCATCACCGAACTTCACGCACGAGGAGAAGCGCCTGGGTGGCTCGGGTGTTGGCGCTTGAACAACTTTTGCGACCACACCGCCACCGAGCGCATTGCCCGGTAGCACCGAGCCAGACGCGCCCTCGCTCGCGCCGCTGTCGGCTTGCCCTACCCCGCCCTTGGCCGGCCCCGCCTGCGCCATGGCCGTCACCACAGCTCTGAGCGGTGCGTTCGGTGCCAGCACCCCGTAGTACCGGTGGCGATGCGCTCGATCAGCTCCAGCGGGCTGAGCACCAGGTCGGCCTGTTTGCCTCCGCTCTGCGGTTTGGGGCAGTGGTAGACCAGCTCGGCTCCCCGCTGGCGCAGCCGCTCCAGGGCAAACGGCGGACGCGCGCAGTAGCGCAGCAGCCGCTCCAGGCCGGCGCGGTCCTGCGCCTGGATGCAAACGCCGGCGTTCACAGAGAAGCCGCTGCGCTTGAAGGCCAGCATCTCCCTGGCCTCGAAGGCAGGTGATGGTGCAAGTGGAAATTCCTTTGGGAGAGAGCCTATGGCCGCTGTGTGACGCGGGAGTGACAGTCAATCGCTGTCATAAATCCGTCATGGTGACCCGATAAATTGGCGTGCTCACCCACTACCTGAACCCCCATGACGATCCGAATCGCCGCGTCCATCCTGGCCGCGCTCACGCTGGTTTCCTGTGCCGCCACAGGCCCATCCGCCGGGCAGACTTTTTCCTTCGGCCTGTGGGGCGACATGCCCTATAAAAAAGCCGGCGACGATCCGAAATTGCCGGCTGTATTGCAAAGCATCAACCGCTCCGAGATTGCGTTTTCCATCTACGACGGGGACATAAAGGACGGCAGTTCCAAATGCACCGATGACATCTACACCGACGCGCTAAAAATGTTCGCCACCTTGCACAAGCCGGTGGTGTACGTACCGGGCGACAACGAATGGACCGACTGCCATCGTCTGAACAACGGCGGCTTTGATGCACTGGAACGGCTGGCGCACCTGCGCCGCGTGATGTTCCCCACCATGAACAGCCTGGGACAGACCTCGTTGCCACTCGAGCACCAGGGCAAGGCGGGCGAGAAATTTGTGGAGAACACGCGCTTCAGCCATGGCGGCGTGGTTTTTGTGGGCCTGAATGTACCGGGCAGCAACAACAATCTGGTGCTGGACGCCAAGGATTGCACCCACAAAAGCGCGCGTAAAGCGGCGCAGTGCGACGCCAACAATGCGGAGTACCTGGAGCGCGATAGCGCCAACATCGCCTGGATGGCGGCCTCGTTCGCCCAAGCCAAGGCCGCCAACGCGCTCGGCGTGGTGCTAGTGATCCAGGCCGACCCCGGCTTTGACCTGCCGGAAACCGAAGACGTGGACGAAAGCGCTGCCCCCGGCGTGATTGGTTACCGCAACTTCATGAACAAACTGGTCGAGCAAACCGAACAGTTCAAAGGGCAGGTGTTACTGGTACATGGCGACACGCACTTTTTCAAGCTGGACAAACCGCTCTACAGCCCGACCCGGCTGCTGCCCAACCTGACCCGACTGCAGACCTTCGGCAGCCCCTCGCTGCACTGGGTCAAGGTGACGGTTGATCCCACATCGGAACAATTGTTCCTGGTGCAGCCAGTCATCGTCAAACAACCTTGAGACTGGATCAGGCCCTTCCCCGGACCACCCGGTCGAAACCGGCGAAGGGCTTGATCCGCCGCTAGTGACGTCACGCCAATGGCGTCAATCGCGCTGCTTGCGAAAGGCCCACCAGCCCGCAATGACCGTGAAGGTGGCAATGATCGCCACCACGATCGCGAAGCCGTACCTCCGCTTCGCCACCGAAGGCTTCGATTTCTTGCCGGGTGGCGGAACTGCCTTCCGCGCTGCGGTCGAGGATCGCCACCGGCGCGCCGACCCGCGCCAGCGCGACCGCGATGGGGCATAACGAGCACCGGTGCTATTTCGCCAATACCGTTGCTACTCTTGCTACCGTCCCTCGACGCGGACGTTGATCGGTAGCAGGAGTAGCAAGGGTAGCAGGGCGTGGCGGATCGAAAACGGAGGCATCTGGGTGAATCTGCACCAGAGCGATATCAAGCAGTCCCCGGGAAGACGCTGCCTACACTTCGCGGACTTCCTGGCCCAAGGCGCCCAGCCATCCAGCGATGGGACACTCAATCTCCAGATTGCTCGCAGGCGGTGCGTGAAGCGGCGCCAACCCCGCCGTCTGGCGGGTAGCGGCCAGCATCAAGTCGGATTGGCTTCTGCCGAGCCTCTTCGCAGCCTGGCCGTCAGGTCTCGCTGTTCGAGCCAAGGCCGCATGTTGATGCCAGCGTTGGCCGCGAGTCTCCCCCGATCAGTGATGTTCGATCTTCTCCTGTAGCCAAACCTTGATGAGCGACTGATAAGGAACATCGCGCGCGTTGGCTGCCGCCTTGATCGAATTGAGCAGGTGCTGAGGCAGGCGCAGCGAGATCGTTTTGGTCGAGGGCTTCAGGTTCTGCAGCACGACAAGCTGAGCCTTCGCCCAGTCCAGATACTCTGTCGAGTCGCTGCCTTTGGATTCCCAGAAGGCGCGTTCCTCCGCCTCACTCTTGAATTTCGGCAGAGGTCTAGTTTGCTTGCTCATAGATGGTTTTTTCCTTCCTGTGCATGTCCCGGGCCGAGATCACGCGAATCAGCGAATCGTCCTGGCGCAGGGTGAAAGTGATGTGCAACCTCCTCTGCATCGGACTGGCCGACGCCGTGCTTCTCATTCTTGCGGGCGTTGCCGTCGTTCCAGTCAAAGCCGGAGATCAGGGACAGATCAATCATTCGCGGTAACTACTCAGCACCCCAATGAAGCCCAATTTGCGTTTGCTATGAAATAGTGATCATCAATCAGCATTGATGCCAAATCTGCCCGACCTCAAACAGCTCAGCCACGCGCAGAAGGATGAGTTGATCAAGATGCTGTGGCCCTTGCAACAACAAGTGGCAGACCTCATGGCGCAAATGGTGGTGATGCACAACCGCATCAAGCAGCTCGAAGGTCGATTGGCGCTTAACAGCAAAAACTCCAGCAAGCCACCATCAAGCGACGGCTTACACAAACCCGCTCCAAAATCCTTGCGGGTTGCCGGCGAGAGGCCAACGGGTGGACAAAAAGGTCATACCGGAAGCACCTTGAGTCAAAGCACCGAGCCCGACAGAATAGTTGTCCACGATGTGCCCGACCAGTGCCAAGCGTGCCAGCGGGAATTTCCCTTTGCGTATGTGAGCGAAACACGGCAGGTCTTTGATTTGCCGGTACTGCGATTTGAGGTGACCGAGCATCACGCCATGCAAGCCATCTGTAGCTGCGGGCATATGCATACGGCGCAGTTCCCCGCCGGGGTCAACGCGCCTGTGCAATATGGCCCACGCGCACAAGCTGCCATGGTGCACCTAAATCTTAACCACGCCGTTTCGGTACAACGCACCGCCGCGCTGATGAAAGACTTCTTTGATCTGCCTGTGAGTCAGGCAACGGTCATCAAGGCAACCCAGGCGGGGTCAGACATCTTGCAGCCCACCGTGCAAGACATCGGCCAAGCCATTGCTGGCGCAGCCGTGGCACACGCCGATGAGAGCGGCTTGCGGGTTGCCAAGAAGCTGCACTGGCTGCATGTATTGGCCACCGACACGCTGACCTGGATGGGTTGCCACCCCAAACGGGGCGGCGAAGCGTTTGAATCGCTGGCCCTGCTACAACAATTCAAGGGTGTCTTGGTGCATGACGGCTGGATGCCCTACAAGGCATTGGAGTGCCAACACGC
>JANOUM010000204.1:0-1568 GCA_031416855.1 Rhodoferax sp.
GGCATACCGCTCGGCCGCATGTCCACACCGCAAGATGTAGCCAACGCCGCGCTCTGGCTGGCCAGCGATGCCGCGCAGTTCATCACCGGCGTGGAACTGCCAGTCGACGGCGGACGCACCATCTGACAGGCGACACCGCGCGCGCGATGGATGCAGCCACGCGCCGCGCGTTGTTCGGAACCCACGCACAGGCCTATGTCTGATGCATCCGATGTCGGCGATGGAAAATGCGATCAAAATCGAGCATGCCGACAGCCGCGTCAGCCGCTCCACCTTTCCGCAGCTCGTTGCGCCCTGGCCGCTCTTCATGCTCGTGCGCGCCATTTGTGGTGCCAGCCTGCGACTGGATATTGTCGGTGTCCGATCTGGAGCTGGGTGGCTGGCCTGCCGGCGCGGCTTCGGCCATGGACGCCGCGTCGTGGATTTCGCATGCCAGCGGCGGCACGCCGGGTCTCCCTGGCGACCCGTGCATCTGCTGCCGTGCACCCGGTTGCAACTTCCGGCTTAGGCCATCGCCAAGCTCAGTGCTGCCACGGGTCCGGCACCCTGAGGCATCATGCGGGTCAAAGATTTTGATCGGCACTTCCATCTACCGTAATATCGAACATCCGCCAGAGCCAATGGGTCGAGGCAGAGAAGCGATTGATGGAGGATCACACCGATATCGGGTGAGACCCTCAACAGGGGCGGTTTCCACGCCCAAGGAGACTGCCATTGAACCCATCCGCAAGATCGACCTTCGTCTGGGCCTGCGCAAGCTCGGCCCCGGCCTGATCACCGGCGCCGCGGACGACGACCCTAGCGGCATCGCCACCTATTCGCAGGCCGGCGCGCAGTTCGGCTACTCGATGCTGTGGACCGTGATCTTCACGCTGCCGCTGATGGTCGCGATCCAGATTGTCAGCGCGCGCATCGGCTACGTTACGCGGCGCGGCCTGGCCGCCAACATCAAGGCGAGTTTTCCGCGCTGGGTGCTGCTCGGCGTGGTGGGCATGCTGCTGGTGGCCAACACGCTCAACATTGCCGCCGACATCGCCGCGATGGCCGAGGCGCTGCGCCTGTTGGTCGGCGGCTCGGCGCACATTTATGCAGTGACCTTCGGCTTGCTCAGCTTGGCGCTACAGGTCTTTCTGCCCTACCGAACTTATGTGCGCTGGCTGAAATGGTTGACGCTGTCGCTGCTGGCCTATGTGGCAGTGGCCTTCATGCTCCATCTCGACTGGTGGCAAGTCGTGAGCGAAGTCTTCCGACCCCGGATGACGATCAACCACGACATGCTGCTGATGGTGGTGGCCGTGTTCGGCACCACGATCAGCCCTTACCTGTTCTTCTGGCAAGCCGGGCAGGAGATGGAGGATACGCACACGGGCACGGGCACAGGGACAGGGTTGGGAGGCGAGGTGCCTACGCCCAAAGAGGTGAGACGTCATCTGCGGCGCATCAAGGCCGACACCATTGTCGGCATGACGTTCTCGAACTTGATCGCCTTCTTCATCATCCTGAGCACGGCGGCCACACTGCACGCCGCCGGGGTGACCGACATCCAGACCTCGGCGCAAGCGGCCGAG
>JANOUM010000205.1:0-12275 GCA_031416855.1 Rhodoferax sp.
TCCCCCCGGGTCCCCGGCCCAGCGCAGCGCCACCGACTTGAACGGCTGGCCCGCAAAACGTTCCGAGAAATGCCTGCTCCACCCGCCCAACACGTCGAATCCGCAATTGGCGGGCAGCAGCGGGGCGATATCGACGCCGCGCGCACGCAGCAAGGGCACCCACGCGCCATCCGACCCCAGCCGGCGCCAGCTGCCACCACCAAGGGCCAACACCAGCGCGTCGGCCTGCGCATGCACCGGGCCGCTTGGAGACTCGAAAATCACCGACGCGCGCGGCTCGTCACCGCCCGCCCACCCGGTCCATCTGTGGCGCATGTGAAACCTGACCGGCACCGCCGCGCCCCCCGGATGGCGCAGCCGATGCAGCCAGTGTCGCAGCAGCGGCGCGGCCTTCAGGTCGGCCGGAAAGACCCTTCCGGAGGTGCCTACGAAAGTCGGCACGCCCAGCCCGTCGGCCCACGCGCGTACCTGCGCCGCGTCAAATCCTCGCAGGCTCGCCGCCAGGTGAGCCTGTCGCGGGCCGAAACGGCTGTTGAACACCTCCGGCGGGTCGGAGTGCGTCAGGTTCAAACCTCCTTTGCCCGCCAGCAGGAATTTGCGCCCCACGGAGGGCATGGCGTCGTACAGATGCACCGCCACGCCGGACGCGGACAACACCTCGGCCGCCATCAGCCCTGCCGGGCCGCCACCAATCACGATCACGGTTTTCATCTTTTGCCTATTGCGAATCGTCCGCAAGCAGGATCATGGCACCTTCGGCCGTCAGAAAAGCCGCTTGCACAACCGACTGCGGATAGATACCCTGCACTGCCGAGCGGTACGTCTGCAACTGCGCCACCAGTTCCGGTTGGCGCAGCGGGTGGCGTGCAGACTTGAAATCGAGCACCCACCACACGCCGGTGTCACGGCGGTGCACCAGGCGGTCCAGGCGCAGCCAGACGCCCTGGTGCACCAGATCCACTTCGGTGCCCTGCCAATCCACGATCCGGGCGTCCCAGGCCCACGCTCCTTCGCCCGCATGGATACGCGCGGCCATCGCAGCCGCCTGGTCGGACTGTTCCGCGCTGAGGGCGAATTCGCGTGCCACTGTGGCGATCTGCTGCGGCCCATACCGGCCCCACTCCAGCAGCCGGTGCATGGCCTTGCCCAGACGCGCCAGCGGGGTGTCCTCGCCAGCATCCCCCAACTCCCCGCCATCGGCCGACGGCGCGGCCACGGACTGGCAAGGCGCCACGCGCAGCAGCAGTGGCAACTCCTTCAACACACGGGCGTCGGCGACACGTGCGGCGGTGATCGGTGCCGCCAGGGCGAGCGGGGTGTCCACCCGCTGCTCTACCACACCGGCCAGGCGGCGCCACCAGCTCCCGGGCGCATCGCGATGTGGCTCGATCGACGATATGAGCAGCGTATCGCGCGCCCGCGTGAGGGCCACGTACAGGGCGTTGAGTTCTTCGCGTCGGCGCTGGGCATGCTCGACCGCCAGCAGATCAACCGCGCAAACCGGCGGTCTGCGCTCGCTGGCGACAAACACCATCCGGTCCGGTCGCGCCGCGTGGCCGGGCCAATCGACCAGCACGCCCATGGTGTCGGCGGCGCGCGCCGGAGTGTCGGTGTCGAGCAGCACCACGGCGTCTGCCTCCAGGCCCTTTGCGCCGTGAATCGTCAGCAGGCGCACCGCGTTGTCCACCAGGGCTGCCGGTGCCTGGACGCCACCGGCCTTGAGCGCACGCACGAACCCGTACGGCGTGGCGTAGCGCCCGCCCGCCACCTGCAGCGTCGCCTCCAGCAGGGCGCGCAGATTGGCCAGCACCGCCACCTGTTGCGTGGCAGGTGCTGCCATGGCATACCGGGCCAGCACGTCGCCATCGCTGTAGATCGCCTGCAAGGCATCATGGGGCGGCAGGCCGCGGACCCAGCCACGCCAGCGCAGGAGAATCGGACCGACGGGTTTCAGCGGGCTGTCCGCCGGCCAGGCGCGCTGCAGCAGGTCGAACCAGGACGTCTTGCGCGTCGCGTCCTGCAGCGCCAACTGCACCAGGGCGGTGTCATCGAGGCCAAACAGCGGGCTTTTCAGGACCCGCGCCAGCGACAGGTCATGCTGGTGCGACACCAGCACATCCAGCAGGGCCACCACGTCCTGTACTTCGCAACAGTCGATCAGTGCGGTCTTCTCGCCGATCTGCCCGGCGATACCGAGCGCGCGCAACTCGAGTTGCACCGGCAACAGCCCGGCGCGCCGGCGCGACAGCACCATCACTTCGCGCGCAGCAGCTCCTGCTTGCACCCGCGTGGCAATCCAGCGCGCCACCTGGCGCGCCTCCATCGTGCGGAGCGTCTCCTCGGCCACCTCGCGCGGCGTGGTCAGGCTGTCACGCCACGCAGTGCCCACGGCGTCCGGTCCGTTGCCACCGATCGCAGTCCGCGCAACGGGCGGCAGGGTCGCGACCAGGCCCGACGCGGTAGAACTGGTCGTGTGCAGGCGAAAGCCGTCGAAATCCTCCGCCGTCCCCGCCGCCGACAGGGTGGCGTTGACAGTGGCGATCACCTGCCGGGCATTGCGACGCGTATGGTCACAACTCAGGCGGTCACCGCCTAGCACGCCGGCGATGAAGGCCTGCGCCGCCCTGAACACCTGGGGCTCCGCGCGCCGGAACCGGTAGATGCTCTGCTTGGGATCACCTACGATGAACACGCTCGGGGCGCTGCCGCGCGCCCCGGCGTAACTGCCCAGCCAGGACGACAGCGCCTGCCACTGCAGCGGATTGGTGTCCTGGAATTCGTCGATCAGGAGGTGCCGCACCCGTACGTCGAGGCGCTCCTGCACCCAGCCCGAGAGCACCGGGTCGGACAACAACGTCAATGCGGCGCGTTCGACATCGGTCATGTCGACCCAGCCCCGGTCGCGCTTGAGTGCCGCATATTCACCGATCAACATGCGGCTCAGTCGCACCATGCGCTGCTGATGCACCCAGGCCTCGTGTTGCCGTGTCGCAGCGCACCAGCGGGCCAGTTCCTGCGCGGCGTCCTGGGCTGGCGCGAACTTCGCCAGGTTTTGGTTCAGCCGATCCTCATCGGCCACAAAGAAGCCCTTGCGCAGCAGCGCCAGGGCTTGCATCGCCGCATCCGGCCCGGTGCCTTCGGCCGCCAGCGCCAGGGCATCGACAACGGCCTGCGCCGCTT
Source organism: Rhodoferax sp. (assembly GCA_031416855.1). Taxonomy (GTDB): domain Bacteria; phylum Pseudomonadota; class Gammaproteobacteria; order Burkholderiales; family Burkholderiaceae_C; genus CAISIP01. The sequence continues at coordinate 3,181 of JANOUM010000205.1, forward strand.
TTTGCGGCGTCTTGTTGGCTTCGCGGCCCAGCAACCCGGCGCGGGCAAGCCAGCGGGCCCGCACTGCAGGGTCCCGCAACCCATCTGCGGGCTCCGCAAAAACCGCCAATTCGGGAAACAGGTCCACAAACGGCTGCACCGATGCCTGCGCGGTGCCGGCGGCGTCGGACAGCACAAACTCGATGCGTTTGTCCAGGGCCATCGCCAAGGCCTTTTCCGTCTGCGACCGCCCGTGCGTTCGCACCAGATCCCGAAAATCAGCATGCCGCGCCGGGTCGCTGACGAGCCCTTGGTAGAAGCGCCGCCAGACCTGCGCCGTCGCGGTGGTGTCGTCCTCGAGCAGTTCGTAATCGAGGGGCAAGTCGAGCCGCCGCAAAACTGCCAAAGGGGCGGCCTTGAGCAAAGCGGCAAACCAGCTGTGGAAGGTGCGGATCTGGACCAGCCGCCCGGTCGCGAGCACCTGGCTGTAAAGCTGGGCCAGCTGCTGCCCCAGCAGCTGCAGGCTCCTGCCGTTGTGCGGGTCGCGAACGCCGCGCATGCGCAGCTCCGCAGCCAACTGCTCCTGGCTGGCGCCGGCGAATTCCTGCAACCACTGGTAGAGCCGCTCGCGCATCTCGTTGGCCGCACGTTTGGTGAACGTGATGGCCAGGATGTCGTGCGGGGCCACCCGGCCCCGCGCGTCGCTCGCATTCATGCCCTCGAGCAGTGCCCGTACGATGCGCGACACCAGCATCCAGGTCTTGCCGGCGCCAGCACAGGCCTCGACGGCAACACTGCGCCGCGGATCGCAGGCAATTGCATAGAACTCGTCGGCCGACACCGGGTGGCCGTTGTGCTCGTAGGCGGCCGGTTGCAAGGCTTCAGGCATCGGCGCGCACCAGGCTGCCCAGATCGTCCGGTGCCCAGAAGTCCCGGCGGCACAGGCCCCGCGCGGCGCAATAGTCGCACGCCGAGCCGGCACCCAGCGCCGGCATCGGGTGACCCTGCGCAATGCGCTGCATGTCGTGCCGGATCGATTCGACCAGCTGGTCGCGCACGGCGACGACATCGGGCTGCGCGAAGGCTTTTGTGGCGTCACTTTCAACCACGCTCAGGTACAGGGCGGCGGGGGAATCGTCTTCCAGCAGCGCGGCATAAAAGGGCAACTGCGTGTCCTCACCCGGCTCCTTCAGGCGCGACGCGGTCCTGGTGCGCGATTCGGTCTTGTAGTCGATCACCAGTCGAGTGCCGTCCGGCAGCCGGTCGATCCGGTCGATGCGCCCGACCAGTGTGAGCTCGCCCAGGCGCTGTTCGCGCGCGAGTTCTGCCTGGTCAAACCGCGCACCGCCCCGCTCATGCGTTGCCTGCCATTCCAGATAGGCCTCTCGAACGCGCGGCCAGGTCGCGGAAAACGGCAGGAACTCGGCCTCGGTCAACGCCATGTCGGCGCTTGCCCGGTCGGCGGCCGCATCGATCAGGCGCACGCGGTCTTGCGCCGTGGGCGCGGGCAGATCACGCACGCTCTCGTGGAAATAGCGCAACAGCAGGTGCAACCAATTGCCGAAATCGCGCTTGTCCACCTCGGTGTCGAGCTCGTCGTGCTCCTGCAACCCCAACAGGCGCAGGGCAAAGAATCGGTACGGACAACTGCGCAAGTCGTCGTAGCCGCTAGCGGACAGGCGGTCCAAACCTGCCCCCCCGGCCCGCGGCGCGGGCATGTGCCCGGGCTGGGCTTGCAACACGCGGTCCGACCGTGTTTCCTGGCCGGCCAGCGGGTGGGTCTGCAACAACTCGAGCAGCCACACACCGGGCATCAGGTGCTCGCCGCCCTCGCTGTGGCGCGACAGCAGGTCCAGGCACGGCGACTGCAAGGTCAGCTGCCAGGCGGCTCGGCTGGCCTGCGCCAGTTCCTCGCGCGTGGGCAGGCCCAGCAGTTGGCGTTGGGCCGGAGTCCAGATACCGGTGGGCTCGGGTGACGCCGGCAAATGGATTTCGTCGCAGCCAGGCAGCACCACGGCCGCAGGTGCGCGCCCCAGCAACTGGCTCATCGGAAGGATCATCACTTGCGCCAGCGCCGGGTGCGGCGGGACAAAACTGCCCGATTCCAGGGTCTGGCGCACCCAGGCCGTGAACCCACCGTGGCTCATGGCCTGGCCCGCGGCGGCAAATTCGGCCTCGCTGCCGTCTCGCAGGCGCAGTGCATCGATCACGGCCTGCCCGGCCACATCGCCTGACAAGGCGCCCCATTGCCCGGAGCTCCCGAGTGCCACCCGGACATCGGCCAGCCACCGCGACAGCGGCCGCGGAGCCTGCAGCCCGGCGCGCATGGCATCGATCGCGTCACGGACCTGGCCGCCCAGTTGCACCCGATGCCATTCGGCCACCGCCGCACGCCGCAGCGCCGACTCGAAGGCGGCCAGGGCCGGCCCCTCGAACGCCGGCGCATCCTTGGCCCATTCCAGGACCGCATCACTCGACGCATTCCAGGCCGCCGCGCGCAACAAGGCCATCACGGTGGCGGCAGCCCGCGTGGTGGACAGGGTCCAACCGGTCTCGTCGCGCACGACAACACCCCGGTCAGCCAACATTGCACGCACCCGCCGCGTCAACAGGCGATCCTGGGCCACCAGCGCCACCGGCGCGCGGCCCCCATTCAGATGCGCGATCACACAGGCAGCGGCGCGCTGGGCCTCGTCCTCGGCATCGAGTGCGCGGTGCACTTGCAGCAAACCGGGCGGGGCGTCGCGCGGCAGTTGAACAACGGCCGTGCGGTCAGCCCACAAGCGACCCAGTGCGGCATGCAGGGGCTCGGGCTGAAAACCCTCCACCACGACCAGCAGCCCGACCTCGGCACTGAACAGCACATCAGTCGCATAACTGGAACTGGCGGCCCACGCGACTGCAATCCGCCCCAGCCAGGCCTCGATGTCGAGCATTGCGTCCTGCGGCGCCTGGTCCAGATCACCGGCGCGCTGCACACCCCATGCGACCCGTGACGCAGGCGGCACGGCAGCCGCCACGCGGGCCAGGCTCCAGGTGGCCTCCATCAGCCGTGCGGCCAGATCGGGGTGTTGGCGCTCTGGCCCGGCGCGGGCCATCAGCGACGCAGCGGTCAGCAAGTCATGCGCGGCATCCATGCGCAGGTCGTCGCCGACCGGCGCCAGCGCGCCCAGGCTGCGGGCCCAGTTCATGGTCGACTCGAAGCGCGGCATGAAACCGGACGCCGCGCCGCCGCGCCGCTGCGCCGCGCCCATCCAGGCCAGGCGGGCCACCGGCATCAACTGCGCAAAGGGAACCAGCACCACGGTTCGTGCAGGGTGAACGGCACGGGCCGCCATTTCCGCTGCGATGGCATCCGTGACAATTTCCCATGAGCGGCTCGCGTAATGAATTATTGCTATGTCATCCATATCGCATGCGCGAACCGCATCGGGGGTTGGTTTCTGTCACAATTTCCCCACTGTACCTGTACCGAACCAACCAAGGAATCGCGATGGCCAACGACCTCATCAAACACGTGTCCGATGCTTCTTTCGAAGCCGATGTGCTGCAGTCCAAGCACCCTGTGCTGGTCGACTACTGGGCCGAGTGGTGCGGGCCCTGCAAGATGATCGCGCCGATCCTGGACGAAGTGGCCACCGGATACCAAGGCAAGCTCCAGGTCGCCAAGATGAATGTGGACGAGAACCGCGACATTCCGGCCAAGTTCGGGATCCGCGGTATTCCAACCCTGATGCTGTTCAAGGACGGACAACTCGCCGCGACGAAGGTGGGGGCGATGAGCAAATCCCAGATGACCGCCTTCATCGACCAGCAACTGGCCTGAATTCCCGCATGACAGCGCGGTCCGGGGCGCGAAGCAATTTCGCGGCCCTTTTTGCTGTCATAATCTTTCCAGTTCACCGACACCCAAGTGGCGCCGGTTCGAGTTCCCGGTAGTGAGCAGCGTGGTCCAGGCATCCATCTCGCCTGGTCCCCCACCCCCCCAAAAGCTTTGTTTCCGTCCGCCCTCTCCACCCACTTCCCCTGTCTGGTCATTCCATGCACTTAAACGAACTCAAGGCACTGCACGTGTCTGAAGTCCTCAAGCAAGCCGAAGAGCTCGAGATCGAAAACACCGGCCGCATGCGCAAGCAGGAACTGATGTTCGCCATCATCAAGAAGCGGGCGCGCACCGGCGAGCAGATCATCGCCGACGGTGTGCTGGAAATCCTGCCCGACGGGTTCGGTTTCCTGCGCAGCCCGGACACCAGTTACACGGCCAGCACCGACGACATCTACATCAGCCCCAGCCAGGTGCGCCGCTTCAACCTGCACACCGGGGACATGATCGAGGGCGAGGTGCGCACGCCAAAGGACGGCGAACGCTACTTCGCTCTCAACAAGCTCGACAAGGTCAACGGCGGTGGCCCGGAGGAAAACAAGCACAAGGTGATGTTTGAAAACCTGACGCCGCTGTTCCCCAAAGAGCAGATGAAGCTGGAGCGCGACATCAAGGGCGAGGAAAACGTGACCGGCCGTGTCATCGACATCATCGCCCCGATCGGAAAGGGCCAGCGCGCCTTGCTGGTAGCCCCGCCCAAGAGCGGCAAGACGGTCATGATGCAGCACATCGCGCATGCGATCTCGGCCAACTACCCGGACAGCCACATGATGGTCCTGCTGGTGGACGAACGGCCGGAGGAAGTCACCGAGATGCAGCGCACCGTCAAGGGCGAGGTAATCGCGTCGACCTTCGATGAACCCGCCGCACGCCACGTGCACGTCGCCGAAATGGTGATCGAGCGCGCCAAGCGGCTGGTGGAACTGAAAAAGGACGTGGTGATCCTGCTGGACTCGATCACCCGGTTGGCCCGTGCCTACAACAATGTGGTGCCCTCATCCGGCAAGGTGCTGACCGGCGGCGTCGACTCCAATGCCCTGCAGCGGCCCAAGCGCTTCCTGGGCGCTGCCCGCAATGTGGAGGAAGGCGGGTCGCTGACCATCATCGCAACCGCCCTGGTGGATACCGGCAGCCGCATGGACGAAGTGATATTCGAGGAGTTCAAAGGTACCGGCAACTCCGAAATCCACCTGGATCGGCGTCTGTACGAAAAACGCGTGTTCCCCTCGATCCAGCTCAACCGCAGCGGCACCCGCCGCGAGGAACTGCTGCTGGCACCCGAGATCCTGCAGAAAACCCGCATCCTGCGCCAGTTCCTGTACAACATGGACGAGGTGGAGTCGATGGAGCTGGTGCTCAAGCAGATGAAGGCTACCAAGAGCAACGTCGAATTCTTCGACCAGATGCGCCGGGGCGGCTGAGCACGGCAGACGGGCCCGCGACTCGTGCCATAATCGCGGGCTTTACCGCGACAAGTACGCCTGGTTTTGATTGCGCAAGGGGTTGCGCAAGGCCCGGCGCGGCTGACGCAACTGTAGGAAACACCATGAAATCCGGAATCCATCCCAACTACCGCGAAGTGTGCTTCGTGGACCTGTCCAACAATTTCAAGTTCGTCACCCGTTCCTGCGCCAACACCAAGGAAATGATCAAGCTGGAAGACGGACGCGAATTGCCGCTCTACAAGCTCGATACTTCCAGCGAATCCCATCCGTTTTACACCGGCACGCAAAAGTCGGTCGACAACATGGGTGGCCGCGTGGAGAGGTTCCGCAATCGCTTCGGCAAGCCTGCCGCCAAGTAAGACTTGCGCCAGCGGGCGTCAGGGCAGCCCGGGAAACCGTGCTGCCCTTTGTTTTTCCTGGAGCCAGCCGACGGTCCAACCAGCCATGACGCCGTGATCAAGCCCACACCCGCCATCGTCGCGCAGGGGTCCGTACGCCGCCTGCCACGCATCGCGCTGCTGCTTTTGTGCGTCGCGTATGCGGTACCCGGGCTGGTCGGCCGGGCCCCGTGGAAAAGCGCCGACATGGCGTCTTTCGGATACATGCTGGAAATGGCGCGCGGGCATACGCCGTGGACGGATCCGATGCTGCTGGGGCTGCGCCCCGAGGCGGACGGCCTGCTACCGTACTGGCTCGGCGCGCTGGCAATTCGCGGCTTGGGCGACTGGATAGGCCCGGCCGCCGCCGCTCGCTTGCCGTTCGTCATGCTACTGGGGCTGGCGATGGCCGCTGCCTGGTACGCCGTCTATTTCCTGGCCCGCAAGCCACAGGCCCAACCGGTCGCGTTCGCCTTTGGTGGCGAGGCCAATCCGTCCGACTACGCACGCGCGATTGCCGATGGTGGCCTGCTGGCGTTGATCGCCTGCCTGGGGCTGGCCCAGCTGGGGCACGAAATCACCACCAGCCTGGCGCAACTGTGTTTTACGGCGCTGGCCTTCTTTGCGGTGGCAGGCCTGGGGCACCGCCGCTGGCTGCCCGAAGCTGCGCTCGTGGTCGGGCTGTGCGGACTGGCATTGAGCGGCGCACCGTCGATGGCGGTCCTGTTCGGCCTTGGCAGCGCAGCGCTGCGCGCCCTGGCGGACGGGGCCCAGGGCGACGATGGTCGTTGGCGCAACCTCGCCACCATCGCCATCGCGACCCTGGCAGCCATCGTAGTGGCCAGCGCACTCGACCTCTGGCGCTGGCGCGTCCTGTTGCCCCAGGATGTCGGCAGCAAGGACTGGCGCACGCTGGGCCGCCTGCTGGTGTGGTTCACCTGGCCAGCCTGGCCGCTGGTTTTGTGGACGTTATGGCGCTGGCGTTTTCAGATCGTCACCCGCTCAGTCAACCTGCATCTGGCCTTGCCGCTGTGGTTCGTGCTGGTCACGCTGACCGCCACCCTGACCACCAAACCAGCCGACCGCGCCTTGTTGCTGGCATTGCCCGCGCTGGCGACATTGGCGGCATTTGCGCTGCCGACCTTGCAGCGCAGCGTGGCCGCGCTGATCGACTGGTTCACCCTGCTGTTCTTCACTGGCTGCGGCGCGGTGATCTGGGTGGTCTGGATCGCCATGCAGACCGGCTTCCCGAAGCAGCCGGCTGCCAACGTGCTCCGCCAGGCGCCGGGTTTCGAAGCCAGTTTCTCGCTCCCGGTGTTTCTGGTGGCGGTGGCTGCCACGCTGGTGTGGGGCTGGCTGGTGCAATGGCGGGTAGGTCGCCATCGTGCAGCGATCTGGAAAAGCATGGTGTTGCCCGCAGGCGGTGCGACCCTGTGCTGGCTGCTCCTGATGACCTTGTGGATGCCGTTGCTGGATTTCGTGCGCAGTTATACGGTGGTCGTGCGCAACGTCAGCGCCGCCGTCGGCAGACCCGACTGCATCCAGGAAATGGGCCTGAGCCGCGAACAGCTTGCCGCCTTCCAGTACCACGGCGACTTCAGGATACTGAGCAATCCGCACCAGGCCCGTTGTCCGTGGCTGCTGGTCAATCCGGACCCGCGGCTCGGCCTGTCCAACCAGGTCAACCAGGCCCAATGGCAGCTTCAGGCCACGATACGACGACCGTCCGACAAACGCGATGACGTGTTGTTGTTCCGGCGCGCCAGGAGCTGACAACCACTCAGGGCGAAGCGGCGGCCACACGCACGCGACTGGCTGGCATGGCGATGGCGAAGGTCGAGCCACGTCCCGGCGTGCTGTCGATGCGCAGCTGCGCGCCATGGCGTTGCGCCACATGCTTGACGATCGCCAGGCCCAGGCCGGTGCCGCCGGTCTCGCGTGAGCGGCTGCGGTCCACCCGGTAGAACCGCTCGGTGATGCGCGGCAGGTGTTCCGCGGCAATCCCGGGGCCGCTGTCGGTCACCGAAAACTCCCCCTGACCATCTTCCACAACCCGCCACCGGAGCGCGACACTGCCACCGGCCGGCGTGTAGCGCACCGCGTTGTTGACCAGATTCACGGTCGCGCTCAACAACTCCGACCGGGATCCCGCGACGGCGCAGTCCTGCGTCATCAAGGCGCTCAACACGTGCCCTTGAGGCGCCATGATCTGGGACAGGCTGCGCGCCTCCTGGATGCAGTGCTCCATGATCTCGCGCACGTCGACCCACTCGTCCATACCTGGTGGCGGGCTGCCTTCCAACCTGGACAAGGTCAACAGATCGTCCACCAGGGACTGCATGCGTCGCGCCTGCTGGGCCATCAGGCCCAGATAACGCTCGCGATCCGCAGCCTCCAGAGACAGCGATTGCATGGTCTCGACAAAACCGGCCAGCACGGTCAGCGGCGTGCGGATCTCGTGCGAGACGTTGGCGACGAAGTCGCGCCGCATCGCGTCGGCCTGCTCCAGCGCCGTGACATCGCGCGACATCATCAGCTTGCGGCCTTCGCCATACCGATGCAGATGCACCGACAGGCGCACCGGCCGGCTGCTGGAACTGAACGGGCCGGCGATGAGCACGTCGCGGCTGTAGTCGCCATCGGCCTGGTAGGCGGAAAATGCCGGGTCACGCACGAGGTTGCCGATGTGTTGTTGCAGGTCGCGGCGCGCGTCGAGCCCGAAATGCTCGACTGCAGTCTGGTTGCACCACTCGATGCGACCGCCTGCGTCGAGCAGGATGATCCCGTTGGGAGAGGCCTGGATGGCGGCCAGAAACTCCTGCAGCCGCCCTTCGCCCTCCTGGAGCGCGCGGTCGCGGGCGCGCAGCAGTCGGCGGACCCGGTCTGCCGCCTCACCCCACAGACCAGCCACCGCTGGCGGATGGGCCGTGTCGCCATCACGCAGCCAGCGAAACAGCCTCTGGGCCCGACCCAGATCCCAGGCGACCCACGAGGCGCTGGCCACGAACATCCCGATCACGGCTCCCTCCATCGGGTGTATCCCCAGGGCCATCCGATACCCAAGAATACCGCCAGCGAGCTGGAACAGGAAGAACCGGAAGACGCGCCAGATCATGCGCTGATTGTCACTGCGCGCGTCTCTAGGCCGATTGCGGCTGCGCCGTCAAACGGTATCCGGCGCCCCGCACGGTTTCGACCATCACCGCGGCGTCACCCAGCGCCTCGCGCAGGCGCTTGACGTGCACGTCGACGGTGCGCTCCTCGATGTACACATGGTCGCCCCAGATCTTGTCGAGCAGCTGCCCGCGACTGTGCACCCGCTCGGAGTGCTTCATCAGGTAATGCAGCAGCTTGTATTCGGTCGGGCCGAGTTTCAGCGGCTGCGCGCGGTGGGTCACACGATGGGTTGCC
>JANOUM010000206.1:0-13629 GCA_031416855.1 Rhodoferax sp.
GCCTCCCAGTCGCCCGGCCGGGCCCGTATGGCCTTGCACTAAACTGCGTCGGCATGCATGCGGTCCCCACTTCCATCACAGACTTGAGCGGCGTGGCCCTGAGCGCGCATATCCATGCGCGCGACATCTCCTGCCGCGAGCTGATGCAGGCCTGCCTGACGCAGGTCGACCGCCTGAACCCGCAATTCAACGCCATCGTGAGCCGGGTCGATGGCGACGATCTGCTGCGTCAGGCCGACACCTGCGACCGCGAACTGGCCCAGGGCAGCAGCCGCGGCTGGATGCATGGTTTCCCGATGGCGGTCAAGGACCTCAGCGCTACCGCCGGTGTGCCGACCACGCGCGGCTCACCCCTGCTGGCGTGGCATGTGCCTGCGCAGGATGACCTGATGGTGCAGCGCATGAAAGCCGCTGGCGGCATCCTGATCGGCAAGACCAACACGCCGGAGTTTGGCCTGGGCTCGCACACCTTCAACCCGGTGTTCGGCATCACGCGCAACGCCTGGGACCCGGCGATGTGCGCCGGGGGTTCCAGTGGCGGCGCTGCGGTGGCGCTGGCACTGCGCATGCTGCCGGTGGCCGATGGCAGCGACATGATGGGTTCATTGCGCAACCCGGCGGCCTTCAACCATGTGTTCGGACTGCGTCCCAGCCAGGGGCGGGTGCCATCCTGGCCCAAGCCGGAGCAATGGCTGACCCAGCTCGGCACGGAGGGTCCAATGGGCCGCACGGTCGAAGACGTGGCCCGCCTGCTCATGATCCAGGCCGGGCGGGACGACCGCGCCCCGCTGTCGATCGCCGGCGCATGGCCGGGCGCCCCGCTGGACCTGTCGGCGCTGGATCTGCGCAAGGTCCGTATCGCCTGGCTGGGCGATCTGGGTGGTTACCTGCCGATCGAGCCCGGCATTCTGGATCTGTGCCAGGCAGCGCTGCAAGGCTTGGCCGATGACGGCTGCCAGGTTGAGGCGATTGCACCGCCGTTCTCGCCGGCCGGCGTCTGGGAGACCTGGCTCATTTGGCGGCGCTGGCTGGTCGCCGCGACCCTGCACGAATATTGGGCCAACCCGGCGACACGTGCACAACTCAAGCCCGAGGCTCAGTGGGAGGCGGAGCAAGGCGAACGGCTGTCGGCGGCCGATGTACATCGGGCCGGGGTCGCGCGCAGCCGCTTCTACCAGCACATGCTCGGGCTGCTGGCCCAGCACGAGTTCATCGCGCTGCCTTCGGCCCAGGTGTGGCCTTTCCCGGCCGACCAACATTGGCCACGCGCGATCGGCGGGCGCACCATGGACACCTACCACCGTTGGATGGAGGTCGTCATCTACGCGACGCTGGCCGGGCTGCCCGCCATCAGCGTTCCCGTGGGGTTCGACCGCACCGGCATGTTACCCATGGGTATGCAGTTGATTGGCCGCCCACAGGCGGAACTGGCCGTGCTGCAGCTTGCGCGGGCGTACGAAATGCGGGCTGCCAGCCTGCTTGCCCGCAGGCCCGCAGCACTGGGTGGATGACCCTGCTTTTCGCGGCTTTGACGAATTCCATGCTGTTAAACTTTGTTCCCATAACCCGCCAACAGCCCAGTGACCTCAACGATTGCATCGTCCGTAGTGGATATCAGTAATCTGCGCCTGGGGGATGCCCGGGCGCTGCTGGAACATGGCACCACCGGTGCTGTGTTGCCCAATCCGGAGGCGTCACCGACGGCTTTTGTGCAAGGGGTCATCGACGGCCTGTGCGAGTTGTCCCTGAAGGACCCGCTGACCGGTCTGGCCAATCGCCGCCATTTCCGCTCGGTGCTCGAACGCGAGATCGACGGCGTGGCGCGCTCCGGCGAGGCGGCCTTGTTGCTGATGCTCGACATCGACCACTTCAAGGCCATCAACGACACCCATGGCCATGTGGCCGGCGACATGGTGCTGCACGCGGTGGCCAAGTGCTTGGCGGGTTGCATCCGGCCGATGGATTCGGTGGCGCGTTATGGCGGGGAGGAATTCGCCGTGGTGCTGCCCAACTGCCTGGTGTCTGTCGGGCAGGCCGTGGCGGAACGGATCCGCCAGACGGTGGAGTCGCTGACCATCAAGGTGTCGCCACTGGTCAGCGTGCGGGCGACCATTAGCATCGGTGGGGCCTATGCGCCCGAATGGGTGCGATCAACAGCCGCGCTGTGGATCGAGCGGGCGGACAGCATGCTGTACCGTGCGAAATCGGACGGGCGCAACCGGGTATGTATCGACCATCAGCAGGTCATTGCAGTGAGTGCAGAGGAGAAGAGTCTTTTGTTTGGTCATTTGTCCATCGGTGAACCGGCCTGGATCGAGCGTGCCGGGGGCGACCCCGCCGGCGGCACCGTGCAGGGGGTGCAACCATGAGCCGCAGGGCCGCTCCCAAGGCTCATAGCACCGCAGTGCGCAGCACGGAAGGTGCCCCATGAACGACACGCCTGAAGTCGTCGCCGGCGACCCAGCCCTGCCTGCCGTGCCGCTCAAGCCGAGTGGCAAGGTGTTGGCGGTCACCAGTGGCAAGGGGGGGGTCGGCAAGACCTTCGTGTCTGCCAACCTCGCCGCGGCGCTGGCCAAGCGCGGGCATCGGGTGCTGGTGCTGGACGCCGATCTGGGTTTGGCCAATCTCGACGTGGTGCTCAACCTGTACCCGAAGGTCACGCTGCATGATGTGTTCACCGGCAAGGCCAAGCTCGAGGAAGCCATTATCCGGGCACCGGGCGGCTTCTCGGTGCTGCTGGCCGGTTCGGGCATGGTGGAATACTCGCGCCTCACGCCGGAAGTCCGGGACGAGTTCCTGCGCATCATAAGTGGCCTGATCCCGCATTACGACGTGGTGCTGCTGGACACCGGTGCCGGCATTTCGGACGTGGTGCTGTTCGCTGTGTCGCTGGCGTCGGTCGTGTTGGTGGTGGCCACGCCGGAGCCCACCTCCCTGACCGATGCCTACGCCACCATCAAGGTGCTGGCCGCCCAGCAGAAACGCACCTCGATTCACATGGTGATCAATCAGACCGCCCGCCTGGGCGACGGGCGCGCTATCACCAGCCAGTTGCAGCAGGTGTTGGACCGTTTTGTCATCTCCGAGCCCGGCAAAGGCGTCCGGCTGGTGCATCTGGCCGACATTCCGGCCGACCCGTCGGTACGCCAGGCGGTGATGCGCCGCCAGTTGCTGATGCAGGCCATACCGGGCTGTCCGGCCGCCCTGGCCATCACCCAACTGGCCGCCAAGATGGAAGACTCGGTGCTGCCGCCTCTGACCTGACTGTTCAGCCTGGCTCTGGCATCGCCCCGGCCGTGATGATCCAGCCCTCGAGGCGGTCCATGTCGGCCGGCATCCCGAATCGAGGCGCACCTCGAACCGATGCCCAGGCGGCCTGCAGCAGGCACAACGCGGCGTCCAGGCTGTCTCCGCTGCCGTCCAGCAGCAGTTGATGGCGCCTGGTGCCGTCCAGCGCCAGTACCAAACCCAGGCTGGTGTGACCGCGCTCCAGGGCCTGCACCATTTCTGCCCGATGGTCTTGGCGTTCCTGCGTCTGTTTGGCCCGGTCGTCACTCTTGTAGCTGCGCCGGCCCAGCACCTCGCGGGCCAGCAGGCCCGGGTAGGCTTCGACAGCAATCTTTCCCGCCGGCCCCACAGCGTCTGACGGATCGGCCACTGGATGCAGCCCGGGCAGGTGTACCCCGGCATCCAGCAGCAGCGGGACTCCCGCATGCAGCATGTAGGCCACCGGCGGGTTGACCCATTTCATCGACGGGCTGGAGCCGGCTGGCCGGTCGGTCGCACGGTGCGCGAACTTGGCACCGACCGGACGCGCGTCACAAAAGGCCTTGAAACTTGTGCGGATCTGGGCGCGGCCCAGCGCCGCATAGTGACGCACGCAGGGCTCCCAGTCGAGCGGCCAGTCCAGCGCCTGCACCAGCTCGCGAGGCAAGCCGAAAGGCAGGTCAAAACCGCCCAGCCAGTCGCCGGGCTCGGCCAGCCAATGGGCAAAGGCGTCGAGTGAATCGAGCCGCTGCAGGCGCTCGAGCCGCACCTGCCGGCCGTCGATGCGGCCATGGGCCAGCATGATCGGTTTCCTGCGGGTTGGCCGGCTGCTGAAATCGCAGCCGATCAGCGAGGCCATCGGCGTGGCGCGAAAACAGCCTACGCGCGGCCCATGATGGAGGCCGTGGCCATCAACTCCTCGAGCAGCGCCAGCGACACCCTGCCGGACACGGAATACGGGTCGAGCTCCGGCTTTTCCGCGTACTTGAGGAGGATCGACGCATTGATGCGCGACATATTCACCTGCCCCATGGTCCAGCCACCAAAACGGCGCTCGGTGATTTCCTCGTAGTGCAGCAACACCACATCCTTGTGGCGTTGATCCTTTTGGATATGGCCGTACAGGTCGCTGACCGGCATGCGACCGCCTTCGATGGCCTGCAAAAAGATGCCCCCGCCATAACACAGGATGCCTGTGATGCCACACAAGGGGTTGGACTGGCGAGACTGGGTGAGGATGGCGTCGATCGCCTCCGCGCTGGTATCGACCGCGCGGCTGGCATACAGAAGTCGGACCAGCATGGTGTCAACCTTTTCCGGGGATCAGGGACAGGAACTCGCGACGCAGGTTCGGGTCTTTCAGGAACACGCCGCGCATCACCGAATTGATCATCTTGCTGTCCATGTCCTTGACGCCGCGCCATGCCATGCAGTAGTGGCTGGCCTCCATCACGATGGCCAGACCGTCAGGCTGGGTCTTCTGCTGGATCAGGTCGGCGAGTTGCACTACCGCTTCTTCCTGGATTTGGGGACGGCCCATGATCCATTCGGCCAGGCGCGCGTACTTGGACAGACCGATCACGTTAGTGTGCTCATTGGGCATGACGCCGATCCAGATTTTGCCGATGACCGGGCAAAAGTGGTGGCTGCAGGCGCTGCGCACCGTGATCGGCCCCACGATCATCAATTCGTTGAGGTGCTCGGCGTTCGGGAATTCGGTGATGGTCGGAGCGCGCACATAACGGCCTCGAAACACCTCGTTGACGTACATCTTGGCAACACGGCGGGCGGTATCGTCGGTGTTGTGGTCGTTGGCGGTGTCGATGACCAAGCTGCTCAGAACTCCCCGCATCTTGAGCTCGACCTCGTCGAGCAACAGATCGAGTTCGCCCGGCTCAACAAAATCCGCGATGTTGTCATTGGCATTGAAACGCTTGCGTGCCGCCAGCAGACGCTCGCGGATCTTTACAGAAACCGGCGTACCTTCGTCTGCTTCGCTTGCAATCATGGTGGTTGGGGTCGGCATCAACATGGTTTTATCCTAACAGCGTTTTCCGGGTGTGGTCTTGCGGCGGCCGGCGCCGCGTCGCGTCCTGTGACGGAGCATTGTCAATAACGCCGTCCCATCAGGAACAGGCTCAGACGCATCACCCCGTACGCGAGCCGGCCGAGCAGACGCTGGCGCCACGGCCGGTTCGCGAAGGCCTGCGCGTCCACCGGCTGGCACCCCTGCGCCATCGCGGCTTCCAGGCGCGCCCGCAAGTCATGCGCAAATGCTTCGTCGTCCACCACGATATTGGCCTCGCGTGCCAGCAACAGGCTCAGCGGATCGAGGTTGGATGAGCCCACGGTGGCCCAGTGCATGTCCACCACGGCCACCTTGGCGTGCAGGAAACTCGCGGCATATTCGTGGATTTCGACCCCTGCGGCCAGCAACGCGCCATACACAGGGCGCGCGGCATGGTACTGCATGAAGTACTCGTACCGGCCCTGCAGCAGAAGACGCACGCGCACACCGCGCCGCGCCGCCCGCACAAGTGCGCGGCGCAGACTGGCACCAGGCAGGAAATAGGCATTCGCAACCACCACCTCCTGGCGGGCGGACGCAATGGCGTCGAGGTAGGCGTGTTCGATCTTGCGCCGGTTGCGCAGGTTGTCGCGCAACACCAAGCGCGCACGCGCTCCCCGCCCTCCCGGGCCGGACGGCAGGCGTGATTGCTTGCCTGCGGACCCGTCGGCTGGCACCTCCCGGCCGGCCAGTGCCTTGCGCAGCGAGGCCTGCAACTCGCGCCAGACAGCAGGAAACTCGCGTGCGTTGACATCGGAGGCCAGTTGCACGCGCCACCAGAACCGCGCCATCGTCTCCCGGATTTCATGTACCAGCGGGCCGCAGATCCGCAAGGCGAAGTCCAGCCGTGGCTGCCCCAGCGTGCCATGGTTCGGATCGACGAAATCATCGAGCACATTGATACCGCCACAAAACGCGACCCGGCCGTCGACCACGCACAACTTGCGGTGCAGTCGGCGCCAGCGGCTCGGGATGAACACGCCCAGGCGCCCCAGCGGCGAAAAGATGTGCCAGGAGACACCATGGCGGTCGAAGCGCTCGGCCCATTCGACCGGCCAATACGGGGTACCCACGCCGTCCATGGTCAGGAACACACCTACGCCCCGCTCGGCGGCGCGGTCCAGCGCATCGGCCACGCGGATGCCGGATGCATCGAGGTGGAAGATGTAGGTCTCGAGCCGAACTTCATGCCGGCTGTTATCGATGGCCTCGATCAGCGAATCGAAATAGGCCTGCCCGCCCTGCAACAGCTCGATCTGGTGTCCATCACGCAAGGGGAGCATGGACCTGGGCTGGCTGATCAGGCCGGCAGCGAGAACTCGGCAATCAGGGGAAGATGGTCCGACATGCGCCACCAGGCCCGACCCCGCAGCACCTGGACGCCGACCGGGTGCAGTCCACGTGCGAAGACATGGTCCAGTTGCACCAGCGGCAACCGGGCCGGAAAGGTCGCCTGGCGCACGCCGTCGAAGGCGCGCAGCCCGATCTGCGCCAGCTCGCGCCCGACGATCGCGCTTCCCTCGTTGAAGTCACCGGCCACCAGCACCGGCGCATCGGCGGGAATTTCGCGCTCGATATAGCGCCGCAACTGTGCCAGCTGGCGCAGGCGACTCGGGCGGATCAGCCCCAGGTGCACCACCACCACATGCACCGGGCAGTCACGCACGAGCAGTTCGGAATGCAGCAACCCGCGCTGCTCGAAGCGGTGGTCGGACATGTCCTCGTGCTGGTGGTCAAGCACCGGCCAGCGCGACAACAACGCATTGCCGTGTTCGCCATGCCGGGTGTACGCATTGGTGCGGTACACCGCCTGGTACCCCGCGGGCGCGAGGAAATCCGCCTGCGGAAGCTCCGGCCAGTGGGTGAAATATCGTGCCTCGCCGCGGTGCACCTTGCGCACCTCCTGCAGGCACACCACGTCGGCATCGAGCTGCTCGATGGCCAGCCCCAGGTTGTGGATCTCCAGACGCCGGCGCGGTCCCACGCCCTGGACCCCCTTGTGGATGTTGTAGGTGGCAACGCGCAAGGTGTTCATGCGGCGCTCACCTGCGACAACATGCGTGGCAGCATCAGGATGGCTTCGGCGTTCGACGGGGAAAAGCAGGCTTCGGCGGCATCGCGCCAGGGCAACCAGCTGCTGGCCGTGTGTTCGCGCGGGTTCAAACTGACCGGCAGGCCACCTGGCACCTGGAGCGAAAACAAGTGCTCGGTATTGTGCGTGACGCCGTCCGCGTAGCGGTAGCGCCAGCGCGGGTAGATCTGGTAGACGTTTTCCAGATGCCAGTCGAGCAGTTGTGGCGCAAGCGGTGCGCCGACGCGGCAGTCGATGCCGGTTTCTTCGAAAACCTCGCGCCCGGCCGTCACGGCAAACGGCTCCTGTTCGTGATCCTTGCTTCCCGTCACGGACTGCCAGAAATCGACCGCATCGGCGCGCCGGATCAGCAACACGTCCAGCGAGGCCGTGTGGATCACCACCAGCACCGACTGCGGAACCTTGACGGCTCGTGGCATGGCGGCGTGCCGCATCCGGGGCTGCGGCGCATCAGGCCGGCGCCACCGTCCTCAGGCGGATATGAAGTTCGCGCAGCTGCTTTTCGTCCACCGGCGAGGGCGCATTGGTCAGCAGGCACTGGGCACGCTGGGTCTTGGGGAAGGCGATCACGTCGCGGATCGACTCCGCACCGGTCATCAGCGTGACGATGCGGTCCAACCCGAAGGCCAAACCGCCATGTGGCGGCGCACCATACTGCAACGCGTCCAGCAGGAAGCCGAACTTCAGCTGCGCGTCGTCCGGGGTGATCTTGAGCGCGTCGAACACTTTCTTTTGCACATCGGCGCGGTGGATACGCACCGAGCCGCCACCCATTTCCCAGCCATTGAGCACCATGTCATAGCCCTTGGACAGGCATTTCTCGGGCGCCGACACCATCCCGTCCTCGTGGCCATCCTTGGGCGCCGTGAAAGGATGGTGTGTGGCGGTGTGGCGCTGGGCTTCCTCGTCGAACTCGAACATCGGGAAGTCGACCACCCACAACGGCCTCCACCCGGCCTCAAACAGTCCGTTGCCGCGGCCAAACTCGCTGTGCCCGATCTTGACGCGCAAGGCACCGATGGCGTCGTTGACGACCTTGGCCTTGTCGGCACCGAAGAACAGCAGGTCTCCATCCCGGACGCCTGTGCGCGCCAGCAGCTCGGTGAGTGCGCGGTCGTGCAGGTTCTTGACAATCGGGCTTTGCAGGCCCGGCCAGCGGGCGGCCTTCTCGCCCGCGCCCGCAGCCGCTTCGTTCACCTTGATGTACGCCAAGCCCTTGGCGCTGTAGATCTTTACAAACTCGGCATAGGCATCGATTTCGCTGCGCGTCAACCCGCCAGCCTCGCGGGCGCCACCCGGCACCCGCAACGCCACCACGCGGCCGCCTTTGGCATTGGCGGCACCGGCGAACACCTTGAAGTCCACGTCGGTCATCAGGTCGGTGACGTCGGCGAATTCCATCTTCACGCGAAGATCCGGTTTGTCCGAACCGTACCGATGCATGGCTTCGGAATACGGCATGACCGGGAAGTCGCCCAGATCGACACCCATGGTGTTGCGGAACACCGTAGTGATCATGGCCTGGGTGAGCGCGCGGATCTCCTCTTCCTCCATAAACGAGGTCTCGATATCGATTTGCGTAAACTCCGGCTGCCGGTCGGCGCGGAGGTCTTCGTCGCGGAAACACTTGGTGATCTGGTAGTAGCGGTCGTAACCGGCCACCATCAGCAATTGCTTGAACAGCTGTGGCGACTGCGGCAAGGCAAAGAAGTAACCATCGTGGACGCGGCTGGGCACCAAATAGTCCCGCGCGCCTTCCGGCGTGGACTTGGTCAGCATCGGCGTTTCGATATCGATGAAACCCTGAGCGTCCAGGAACTTGCGCACCTCCATCGATACGCGGTAACGCAGGCGCAGGTTGTTCTGCATATAGGGCCGGCGCAGGTCGAGCACGCGGTGGGTCAGGCGGGTGGTCTCGCTGAGGTTGTCGTCGTCGAGCTGGAACGGCGGTGTGACCGACGGATTGAGCACGATGAGTTCATGACACAGCACCTCGATCTTGCCGCTGCGCAGGTTGTCGTTGACGGTGCCGTCCGGACGGCCGCGCACCAGGCCGCGCACCTGGATGCAGAACTCGTTGCGCAGGCCTTCGGCACGCGCGAACATCTCGGCGCGATCCGGATCGCACACCACCTGCACATAACCTTCGCGGTCGCGCAGGTCGACAAAGATCACACCCCCGTGATCGCGCCGGCGGTTGACCCATCCGCACAAGGCAACAGTTTGGCCCAACAGGGCTTCGGTCACCAGACCGCAATATTCGGAACGCATGGCCATATTCGACTTTCAGGCGACCGGATGGAAGTCCGGCACAAACAACAACACAATTACTTGGCGCCCACAGAACGCGCAGCGGACGTCGGGGCGACCGCACCCATGGAGATCACATAGGTCAGGGCTTCGTCCACACTCATGTCCAGCTCGATCACGTCCGAGCGCGGCAGCATCAGGAAGAAGCCGCTGGTCGGGTTGGGTGTGGTGGGTACATACACACTCACATAGTCAGGCCCCAGGTGCAAAGCCACCTCGCCGCCCGGGGCGCCGGTCTGGAAGGCGATCGTCCAGGAGCCGGCACGGGGATACTGGATCAGCATCGCCTTGCGAAAAGCGTTGCCGTCGCTGGAGAAAAGGGTGGTCGAAAGTTTCTTGACGCTGGTGTAGATCGACTTGAAGATCGGGATGTTGGCGAACAGCCGGTCCCACTGGCGTACCCACCAGCGCCCGGCCACGTTGGACACCAGGGCACCGGTAAACAGCAGGGTCAGGAAGACCAGGATCACGCCAAGGCCATGGATTGACCGCAGCCGGTCGATCAGCGGACTCTGGCCACCGGGCAGGAACGCCTCCAGTCCGGACAGGACACCTGCAAATATGCCGTCGAGCAGGCCCACCAGCCACAACATCACCCACACGGTGATTGCCAGCGGCAGCCACACCAGCAGCCCGGTGATCAGGTACTTCTTGATCGGCATGGTCGTCAGGCGTGGTCGCGGATTCAGGTACCGGCGGCCGGAGGCGCTGCATCGGCCTTCTTGCCTGCGCCCGCATCGGCCTTTTTGCCGGTTCCAGTTTCGGCTTGCTTGGCCTGCGGGCCGGTATCGGGCTTGGCGTCAGGCTTGGTGCCGGGTTTGATGTCGGGCTTGGTGTCAGCCTTGGTGTCGCCGCCTTCGACAGGCTTGTCACCGGTCTCCGGCGGCGGTGCACCACCGCCACCCTTGAAATCGGTGGCATACCAACCCGACCCTTTGAGCTGGAAGCCCGCGGCAGTCAGCTGCTTCTTGAATGCCGGCGCGCCGCACGAAGGGCAATCTGCCAAGGGCGCGTCGGAGAGCTTCTGCAGCACGTCCTTGGCGAAGCCGCAAGAGTCACATTTGTAGGCGTAGATTGGCATGGTGCTGAAGGGTTGATCTTGCGAATTGCAAAAACCTTCAATTATAGGGAGGCGGCGCCGTACCGCGGAGAGCTAGAAGATCCGGATGCGCACAATGAACTGCATGGCGACCAGACCGAGCGCAAAACCGACACCGCCGTAGATCAGGCCCTGCAACAGGCGGTTGGTGCGCCGCTGCTCCACCAGCAGTTCGTCGAGTTCACGCTTGAGCCCGTTGGGCCGCTGCTGCAGGAAATCGTGCAGCAGCCGCGGCAACTCGGGGATCAACTTGGCGTAACGCGGCGCCTCGCCCCTGAGCTGGTCCAACAGTTTCTGCGGCCCGACCTGTTCGATCATCCACTTCTCCAGAAACGGCTTGGCACTGTTCCAGAGGTCCAGATCCGGGTCGAGCTCGCGGCCCAGGCCCTCAATGTTGAGCAGGGTCTTTTGCAGCAGTACGAGTTGCGGCTGGATTTCTACATGAAACCGGCGCGAGGTCTGAAACAGGCGCATCAGCACCATGCCGAGAGAGATTTCCTTCAACGGCCGGTCGAAATAGGGTTCACACACGGAGCGCACGGCGCCCTCCAGCTCGTCGACCCGCGTGCCAGGTGGCACCCATCCGGACTCGATGTGCAGCTCTGCGACCCGCTTGTAGTCGCGTCGGAAGAAGGCCGTGAAGTTCTGCGCCAGGTATTCCTTGTCGGACCCGGTGAGTGTGCCCACGATGCCGAAGTCCAGCGATATGTAGCGCCCGAAGGTCGCCGGCTCGACACTCACCTGGATGTTGCCGGGGTGCATGTCGGCGTGGAAGAACCCGTCGCGAAACACCTGGGTGAAGAACAGCGTCACGCCGTCGCGGGCCAACTTGGGGATGTCGACCCCGGCCTCCCGCAGCTTTGCTACCTGGCTGATCGGTATGCCCCGCATGCGTTCCATCACGATCACGTCCGGGCTGCAGTAGTCCCAGTACATCTCCGGGATCAGCACCAGGTCCAGCCCGGCCATGTTCCGGCGCAACTGGGCGGCGCACGCGGCCTCGCGGACGAGATCGAGCTCGTCGTGCAGGTACTTGTCGAATTCGGCCACCACCTCGCGCGGCTTGAGCCGCTTGCCGTCGGCCGACAGGCCCTCGACCCAGCCGGCCATCATGCGCATCAGGCCCAGATCCTTCTCGATGGCCGGAAGCATGCCGGGCCGCAGCACCTTGACGGCGACGTCGCGGAGTTTCCCGGTGCGGTCCTTGAGCACCGCGAAATGCACCTGCGCAATGGAGGCGCTCGCCACGGGCTCACGCTCGAACGATGAAAATATCTCGACGATCGGCTTGCGAAATGCGCGTTCGATGGAGGCCACCGCAATGTCCGAACTGAACGGCGGGACGCGGTCCTGCAGGCGAGCCAGTTCGTCGGAGATATCGACCGGCAGCAGGTCGCGGCGGGTCGACAGGACCTGCCCGAATTTCACGAAGATCGGGCCCAGGCTTTCCAGGGCCTGGCGCAACCGCTGCCCGCGCGGCGCATCGAGCCTGCGCCCGACCGACACCACACGCGCTAGCAGGCGCAGCCAGGGTTTTTCGAAGCTGTTGAGGAACAGTTCGTCGAGTCCGAACCGCAACACCACCCATGCGATGAACAATCCGCGACCCAGACGCCTCATGGCGCGGTGCCAGGCGCAGTGGCGGCAGGCGCCGTGCCACCGCCTGCAAACCTGCGCACGGCGTCCACCATGCGGCTGGCGATCTGGCCCAGGCTGTGCGCCGCGCCGTCCCCGATGATGCGCGACAGGTCGTCCTCCAGGTCCCAGCGCACGTTGTCCACCAGCCAGTTGACGTCGGACGCGAGTTGCACGTCGCCTTCGATGCGCACCGGCGGTCGCTCGCCCCGCACCAGGGACTGGAGAACTGAACTGGCAGACGCGTCGGCCAGGGTCAGGCTCAGGTGCGGCGTGGCGCCGGGAGCGGCCAGATCCAGCAAGCCCGCCGGCGTGATCAGGAACCGGATCGAAAACGGTTGCCACTGGAACAACAAAACACTGCCTTTTTGCCGGGCCAGTCGCTCGATGGCGGCTTTTTCCTGCATCAGCACATGGTTGAGCAGCAGCACGATGCGGCGTTGCGCCTCATCGACCGCCCAGGGTGGTGGCGGGACGCGGTTGAAGAACTGCCGGGCGAGGGTCTCGCCCAATTGAAACGGGGACTGTGTTGCCATAGCCCCCGATTATTCCCGCATTCACCGCGCCCGATGCGCGCGGTGGTGATGGGCGACCCTATTGCAGCGCCTGGACACCCGCGACCAGCCAGCCGGACGAGCCGGACTTCGGTTTGGTCATGTTCCAGACTTCGCGGAACGGCCGGGGTCCGGCCGAGGCGTCTTCCCGGATCATTCCGGAAAACTCCACGCTGGCCATGTAGTTGTCGCCCAGGTCTTCGATACCGAGAAGGCTGGCGTCGATCATCACAACATCGGTTTGGTTGGCAGGTCCGCCAGTGTGGGCCTCGCGGTCTGCCAACTGGGACCGGATTTCACCCAGCATGTCGTCGGTCATCATCGCGCGCAGGGACTGGATGTCCGACTTGTCCCAGGCTGCCTGCAAAGTCACGAAATTGTTCTTAGCGGCCTTCAGGAAGCCGTCTGAATCGAAACCCTCGGGCACACCCCAATTGTGGGAGCCAGACAGGGCGGAACCGATCATGGAGCGTGACGTCGACGTGTTGCCCATAGGCTCCAGCGCCGCCATGGCGCTGTTGCGTTCCCAGGGCCGGGCTGACGCGTCGTTGCCGACGTTTTCCGGCCGGTAAGGCTTCGGCTCCGAGGCTGGCGCGCCACCCGC
>JANOUM010000207.1:0-11447 GCA_031416855.1 Rhodoferax sp.
CCGGTGGTGCTGATCACGCCCGAGACCGGCACCATGGGCCAGGGCCTGGGTGGTTTCCAGGAGGCCAACCAGCTGCCGATGTTCCAGGAGTTCACCAAGTACCAGGGCCATGTGAACAACAACAAGCGCATGGCCGAATACACCGCACGCTGCTTCGACCGCGCCCATTCGGAACTCGGCCCGACACAACTCAACATCCCGCGTGACCTGTTCTACGGCGAGATCAGCGTCGAGATCCCGCGCCCCATGAAGCTCGACCGTGGCGCCGGTGGCGAAGCCAGCCTGCAGGCGGCGGTCGAACTGCTGGCCACGGCCAGGAACCCGGTGCTGATCTCCGGCGGTGGCGTCGTGATGGGCGAGGCCTGGGACGAATGCATCGCCCTGGCCGAGCGACTGGGCTGCCCGGTCGTCAACAGCTACCAGCACAACGACTCCTTCCCGGCCAGTCATCCACAATGGTGCGGCCCGCTCGGCTACCAGGGCAGCAAGGCTGGCATGAAACTCATGAGCGAGGCTGATGTGGTGATCGCCCTGGGTTCGCGCCTGGGCCCCTTCGGCACCCTGCCCCAGTACGGCATGGACTACTGGCCCAAAAACGCCAAGATCATCCAGATCGACGCCGACCACAAGATGCTCGGCCTGGTCAAGAAGATCGACGTCGGCATCTGTGGTGATGCCAAGGCCGCAGCCGCGGCACTGGTCGCACGCCTGGCTGGCAGGACGTTGGCCTGCGATGCCACCCGTTCTGAGCGCGCCGCTCGCACCGCCAGCGAAAAGGCGGCCTGGGAAAAGGAGCTCAACGAGTGGACGCATGAGCGCGACGCCTACAGCCTGGACATGATCGAAGAGGCCAAGGGTGAAAAAACCCCATCCGGCGGCAGCTGGCTGCACCCGCGCCAGGTGCTGCGCGAGCTGGAAAAGGCCCTGCCCAAGGACGTGATGGTGTCCACCGACATCGGCAACATCAACTCGGTGGCGCACAGCTACCTGCGTTTCGAGCGCCCGCGCAGCTTCTTCGCGCCCATGAGTTTCGGCAACTGCGGTTACGCGCTGCCGACCATGATCGGCGCCAAGGCGGTGGCGCCCGAGCGTCCGGCCGTGAGTTATGCCGGCGATGGTGCCTGGGGCATGAGCATGAGCGAGATCATGACCTGCGTGCGGCACAACATCCCGGTCACCTCGGTCGTGTTCCACAACCGCCAGTGGGGCGCAGAGAAGAAGAACCAGGTCGACTTCTACAACCGCCGCTTCATCGCGGGTGAACTCGAGAACCAGAGTTTCGCCGGCATCGCGCGCGCCATGGGCGCCGAAGGCATCACGGTCGACAAGCTGGAAGATGTCGGCCCGGCCCTGAAACGCGCCATCGACATGCAGATGAACGAAGGCAAGACCTGTGTCATCGAGATCATGTGCACGCGTGAGCTCGGCGACCCGTTCCGCCGCGATGCGCTGGCCAAACCGATCCGCTTCCTGGACAAGTACAAGGACTATGTCTGACCCCTGGCAGCTCCGCCCGATGAGCCCGCTGCCCAGCACGCACGGCCGGCTCATCGCGCTGATCGATCGCGCACGCCAACAGGTGCAGGGGCAGGATGCACCTCGCATCGGGCTGGTCTATCCCTGCGATGCGTTGGCGCTCGAAGCGGCGCAGCGCATCGGCGGCGCGGGCATCGCACAGCCGGTCCTCATCGGGCCGCGCGCGAGGATCGAGGCCTGCGCCGACAGCTGCGGCGTGAACCGCGCAGCGTTCGAGATCGTCGACACCGGGGAGGAGCCCGCCGCCGCGGCCCGCAAGGCCACCGCTTTGGTGCACAGCGGCGCGCTGGCCGCACTGATGAAGGGTTCGCTGCACACCGACGAGCTGATGTCAGCCGTGGTGAACAAGGCCACTGGCTTGCGCAGCGCCACACGCATCAGCCATGCCTTCCTGTTCGACCTGCCGCGTTATCACAAGCTGCTGGCGCTGGCCGATTGCGTGGTCAACATCGCGCCCGACCTGAAGACCAAACACGACATCCTGGGCAATGCGGTGCGACTGCTGCAGGCGCTGGGCATCGGGCAGCCCCGGGTCGCCATCGTCACCGCCGTGGAGACGGTCAACCCGGCCATTCCCGCCACCCTCGACGCGCAGGCCCTGGTGCAGGCTGCCCGTGCCGGCACCTGGCCCGGTGCCATGGTCGAAGGCCCGTTCGGTTTCGACAACGCGTTCTCCGCCGAGGCTGCCCGCACCAAGAAGATGGACTCGCAGGTGGCTGGCAACGCCGACCTGATGCTGGTGCCCGACCTCAATGCCGGCAACATGCTCTACAAGAGCTTCAACTATGTGGGTGGAGGCGACTGCGCCGGGCTGGTGCTGGGAGCCACCGTGCCAATCGTGCTGACGTCCCGCGCGGACTCTGTGCAGTCGCGCATTGCATCGGTTGCAATGGCGGTGCTGGCCGCCAGGGGTTAGTTGCTTTTGATCGCCTGACGCATGGCAGGGCTGTCCGGAAACGGCTCTCCGCCCACTGGGGCTTGCGGGCGGACCGCCTCGATATCGGGCAAGCGCTCCTTGAAGCGCCAACGCCCGTCGGCGCAGCGAACCAGCGTGTCGCGGTATCGACCGAACGCGCGAATTCCCGGGCCCTCCGGATAACGATCCAGCCGGGCGAACATGCTTTGCGCAGTGGCGGTGTCTCCGTGCACGGAGATCATGGGCGCGACCACCACATGCTTGTGGTACATCGCCGGCGCATGCGAATGCGCGCGAAACCCAGCCCGCAACTCGGCATGACCGCGCATGAACGCGCGGCCTGGCCAGTCCAGCACGGCGTCCTCGGTCCAGCAGTCGATCCACACCTCTTCGAGGCCATAGTCGAGGCCGTGACCATACG
This sequence comes from Rhodoferax sp., assembly GCA_031416855.1. Lineage (GTDB taxonomy): Bacteria > Pseudomonadota > Gammaproteobacteria > Burkholderiales > Burkholderiaceae_C > CAISIP01. The sequence continues at coordinate 2,874 of JANOUM010000207.1, forward strand.
CATGCAAGGTGTCGAGTATGGCCTTCTCGTCCTCGAGCCGGCGCAGCCGTTGTTCAATGTCCATGCCTGCCCTTCTCCCCGCCACGGCGGGCCGTTTGTCTTCCTGAACTAATTTCGATATTATCAGTTTCGGTATTCTTTTGCGCCCCACAACGTCGATACAGACTACGACAAGGAGACACCATGATCGGGAAATTCTTCGGCGGCATATTTCTGGCCGGCTCGCTGGCCACAGCGAGCCTTCTGACCTGGGCGCAGCAGCCGCGCGATGGCGGCGTGGTTCGGGTTGGCATCCAGTCGGAGCCGCGCAGCCTCGACCCCTTGCTGGTCATCACCGACGGGGCCACCGGGCACGTGGTGTCGAATATCTTCAACACGCTGGTGCGTTACGACGCCAAGATGCAGGTGGTACCCGACCTGGCCACGAGCTGGCGGCTGGAGGATGACGGCCGGGCGGTTGACTTCTTCCTGCGCAAAGGGGTGAAATTCCACGACGGCACCGACTTCGATGCAGCCGCGGTCAAGTTTGCGTTCGACCGCATCCTCGACCCGGCCAACGCATCACCCTATCGCGCGTTCTTCAAGCCCATCGAGCAGGTGGTGGTGATCAACCCGGGCACGGTGCGCGTGGTCTTGTCCCAGGCTTGGCCCGGCTTTTTCTACCAGCTGCTGTATGTCGGCGGCATGGGCATCCCGTCGCCGACCGCCGTCAAAGCGCTGGGCAATGCGGGTTTTGCGCGCAAGCCGGTGGGAACCGGCCCGTTCAAGTTCTCCGACTGGGCCTCGGGCGACCGCATTGTGCTGACCAAGAACACCAGTTATTACCGGCCCAATATGCCGCGCCTGGAGCGGCTCGAGTTCAGGGTCATCCCGGACTCCACCGCGCTCACGACCAGCCTGCGCACCGGGCAGCTGGACCTGGTGCGCGACATCCCCACCCAGTTGCTGCCGCTGCTCGACAAGGAGCCGGGCCTGGTGCACAGCGTCAAGAATGCGTATTCCTTCGACTGGCTGGCCCTGAACGCGGCCAAGCCCCCGTTCAACGATGTGCGGGTACGCCAGGCCGTCAACATGGCGATCGATCGCGACTCACTCGCCGTCGCGGTCTACGGCAAGGGCGCCAAGGGGTCGACTGCCCAGATCGCCGGCGCCAATGACTTCCACCATCCAAAGAAGCTGCCGACATTCACCTACGACCCGGACAAGGCCAAGAAGATGCTGGCCGAAGCGGGCCAGTCGAACCTGAAGTTCACCCTGGCCTCCTCGAGCGTCAAACCACAGTTGGCCCAGGAGGCCACGGTGATCCAAGCGCAGCTTGCCAAGATCGGCATTACGGTGACGCTGCAGGTGATGGAACATCAGGCCTGGCTGGCCAATGTATTGCGGGCCAAGAACTTCGAAGCTTCCACGGTTGCGGGAACCGGCGGCCCCGAGCCGAACAGCTATGTGATGTTCTGGACCAAGGACAACCCGGTCAACTTCGTGAGCCTCAACAACGCCGAGTTGTTCGAACTGGTACCGAAGGCACAGGGCATCATCAACGACGCCGAGCGCAAAAAGGCCTACCACCGGATCCAGGAACTTGGCGCCCAGGAGGCGAGCTGGATGGCACTGATGGAGGTTCCCAGCAATGCGGTCATGTCCTCGAAGATCAAGGGCTACGTGCACCTGCCCTACAACGTGAGTTATTTCGACGAAGTCTGGCTCGCGCCGTGACCGGCAGCTAAGCTTGTCGAAACGGAGCCTGCTGTTGGGCGTCGGCGCACGTGTCGCCACGGCAGGTGCGACCTTGCTGGTGGTGGCCGCCAGCGTTTTTTTCGTGATGCGTTTCGTGCCCGGCGACCCGATTCTGAACTGGCTGGGCACCAGTTACGAGAAGGCCGACTATGACCGGCTGCGCGCCCTATACGGGCTCGATCTACCGTTGATGCAGCAGTTCCTGATCTGGTTTACCCGAATGTCCCAGGGTGACCTGGGCTACTCGGTGCTGACCCAGCTGTCGGTGTCCGCGGAGTTGCTGCGCCGCCTGCCGGCCACGATCGAACTGATCCTGCTCGCCCTGGCGGTCGCATTGCCACTGGGTATCGGCTCCGGCATCTGGGCCGCCTGGCGTTATGGAAAACCGGCCGACCATGCGATCCTGACCGCCACGTTGCTGGGCATCTCGCTACCCGAATTCTTCGTCGGCGCCTTGCTGATGCTCGGCTTGTCGCTGCAATGGCGGGTGTTCCCGGCCACCGGTTTCGAGCCCTTTGCCCTGACGCGCGAGCACTTTGCCCATATGGTGCTTCCGGCGCTGGCGCTCGGTTTGCCGCGTGCCGCCGTGATCTGCCGCCTGATGCGCGGCTCCCTGCTCGAAGTGTTCGGCCGCCCCTACGTGCGCGCGTCGCTGGCCAAGGGTCTGAGCCGCAAGGCGACCCTTTTTTCACATACGGTACGCAACGCGCTGATTCCGGTGGTGACCGTGATCGGGCTGCAGGTCGGGTACCTCGTGGCCGGTGCGGTGGTGGTGGAGAAACTGTTCGTGATCCCCGGCGTCGGTGCCTACGGCCTCAACGCAGTCACCGCCCGGGACTACCCCTCGGTGCAGGGATTCATCCTGGTGGTAGCCGCGATCTTTCTGATCGCCAATCTGATTGTGGACCTGCTCTACCTGTGGCTGGATCCGCGCATCCGAATCGGCGCGCAAGGGGGTAAGCCTTGAGCCCGGCACGGCCGCCAGGGGCATCGCAACACCGCAGTGCCCAGGCCGCGGATGTTGCGCTTAAGCCGGTGACAACCCGGCGCGCAAGCACCGGGCAACGGGCCTGGCGCAGCGCGAAGGTGCGCTACAGCTGCTTGCTGATCCTCGTGCTGCTGCTGCTCACGGTGGGTGCGGGATGGATCGCGCCCGCCCCGTACGACGAAATCGATGCCGCCGCTGCGTTCCGCGAACCGGGCGGCCGCTACTTCGTCGGGGCCGACGCGTTGGGACGTGATGTGCTCAGCCGCACCCTGCACGGCGGCCGCATGTCCCTGGTGGTCGGCCTGCTGGCAACGCTGTTGGCCGTTTTGTGCGGCGTGCCGCTGGGCGCATTGGCAGGGTATGCGGGCGGCAAGGTCGACTGGCTGATCAGCCGCATCGTCGACCTGCTGCTTCCCTTTCCGGTGATCCTGCTGGCGATCGTCACCAAGATGCTGCTGGGCGATGGCCTGGTCAGCGTGGTGCTGGCTCTGAGCCTGGTGCTGACCCCGTTCTTCGCCCGCATGGCGCGCGCCAAGGCGCTGAGCGTGGCCCAATTGCCGTTCATCGAAGCGGCACAGGGCAGCGGCCTGGGGAGCGGCCGCATCATGTGGATGCATGTGTTCCCGCATTGCTTCCAGCCAGTGCTGATCATGGCGACACTGTCGGTGGCGTTTGCGATCCTGGCCGAAGCGTCACTGAGCTTTCTGGGCCTGGGCCTGCCACCACCAGCGCCAAGCTGGGGCGGCGACCTGCAGGCCTCCATGAGCGCGTTCCAGCTGGCGCCATGGACAGTCCTCGCGCCCGGCTGCGCGATCACACTGGCGGTGTTGGCGTTCAACTTTCTCGGCGACGGCCTGCGCGATGTGTTTGACGTGGGCGAGCGGTTTCTATGAACGCGCCAAGGTCACCGCAAGGCGCTCTGTTTCCCAGCGGTGCGCCACCCGGAAGCTCCCCCGCACACAGGCAGGCGCCGGTGCTCGTGCTGGACAGCCTCGCGGTGGACATCGCCGGCGCGCCGGTGCTCGCGGGCGTCTCGCTGGCCATCGGCGCCGCAGAGGCGCTGGGCCTGGTGGGCGAATCCGGTTGTGGCAAGTCCATGACGGCGCTGGCGATCCTGGGCCTGTTGCCGCGTGGTGCCCGCGTGAGCGCCGGCAGCGTGCGCCTGCGCGGCGACGAATTGCTGGGTGCACCGGAGGACGCCCTTTGCAGGGTGCGTGGGGGGTCGGTGGGCATGATCTTCCAGGAGCCCGGCGCCTGCCTCGACCCGGTCATGCAGATCGGGCGCCAGATCAGTGAGGCGCTGCAGTTGCACCGGGGCCTGCGCGGCGCCGCCCGGCAGGCAGCGCTGCGCAAGCTGCTGGTCGAGGTCGGCCTGAATGATGCCGAGCGGGTGGCGCGCGCCTATGCGCACGAGCTCTCCGGCGGCATGCAACAACGCGCCATGATCGCCATGGCCCTGGCGGGCGAGCCGGTACTGCTGATCGCCGACGAACCGACCACAGCACTGGATGCCCGCATCGCGAGCCAGATCCTCGACCTGCTGGACCGGCTGCGCCACGAACGGGGTCTGGCGTTGCTGCTGATCTCGCACGACCTCGCAGTCATCGCAGGGCGCTGCGATCGTGTGCTGGTGATGTACGCCGGGCGGGTGGTCGAATCGGCACCTGCGACGCGGGTGTTCGACGCGGCGCGCCACCCCTATACCGTCGCCCTGATCGCTGCCAGTCCCGGCCTGGCGGGTGTCACGCCCAAAAGCGCCCTGCGCGACATTCCGGGGCAGCTGCCACCGGCCGGAGGAGGCGGTGCCGGATGCGCGTTCGCCGAGCGCTGCACGTTGGCGCGGCCGGCGTGCGCATTGCGCCGGCCGGCCTGGACGCAGCTGAGCGCCGACCACGCGGTGCGGTGTCTGCAGTTCGAGGCCGGCTGGTGATGCTGCAAGTGACCGGGCTGCGCAAGGTCTACCGGGCCCGGGTGCCTGGCGGCGCGCCGGTGGTGGCGGTCGACGGCGTGAGTTTCAGCGTGGACCGGGGCGAGACACTGGGCCTGGTCGGCGAATCGGGCTGCGGCAAGAGCACCCTGTCACGCTGCCTGATGCGGCTGGTCGAGCCGACCGGCGGGCAGGTGCTGTTCGCCGCCACCGACGTGCGTGCGCTGGGCGCCAGCGCGTTGCGCAGCTTCCGCCGCCGCCTGCAGATCGTGCATCAGGACCCCTACTCTTCGCTCGACCCGCTGATGCGTATCGACCGCACGCTGCACGCACCGCTGCGCCATGTGCTCGGCCTCGACGCCCGTGCGGCCGAACAACGGATGGTGGCGCTGCTTGAAGAGGTGGGACTCAATGCCGCGCACCGGATGGCCTATCCGCACGAACTCTCGGGCGGACAACGCCAGCGCGTGGCGATTGCGCGCGCGCTCAGCCTGAACCCCGAGTTCATCATCGCCGACGAGCCAACCTCCGCACTTGACGTGTCGATCCAGGCGCAGGTGCTCAACCTGTTGCTGCGCCTGCAGCGCGACCACGGCCTGGCCATGCTGTTCATTTCCCACGACATCTCGCTGGTGGAGCACATGAGCGACCGCATCGCGGTGATGCAGTCCGGCCGGTTCGTCGAGACTGGCGCCACGCCGGAAGTCATCGCCAACCCGCAACATCCCTACACCCGTACCCTGCTCGCCGCGCGACCACATCGACCGGCAGCGAGCCGACAGATCCCTTGAATCCGCGCCAGATGGTGCGACAACCCGCAACAGGAGTCCCCCGCCATGAACCAGAATCCGGTCATTCTCGAAGTCGCTATCAACGGAGGCGTCACGCCGGACCGCAATCCCCACGTGCCGCTGTCCACCCAAGCCATCATCGACGACAGCCTGCGCTGCTTCGAGGCCGGGGCGTCGGTGATCCACGCGCACAACCATGACATCCGGCTCAACGGTCGCGCCGGAGCCGAAGCCTACCTCGCGCCCTGGCGCGTGATCCTTGCCCGGCGGCCGGACGCCTTGTGGTACCCGACGCTGTCGGTGAACCAGTCGGACGGCGTCAACCTCGAGCCGATCCAGGACCGCTACTCGCACTACCCGTTCATCGCCGCCGAGGTGCCGATGCCGTTCGGCGTTGTCGATCCAGGATCGACCAACCTGGGGTACCCCGGTCCCGATGGCCTGCCCGTGGGCTTCAGCTATGTGAACAGCTACACCGACCATGCCTATGCGTTTGGCCTTGCCCAGCAGCTCGGCTTTGTGCCTTCGCTGGCGATTTTCGAGCCGGGTTTTCTGCAAACCACGCTGGCCTGGCATCGCGCCGGCCGCCTGCCCAGGGGCTCGATGGCCAAGTTCTACTTCGGTGGCGAATGGGGCCTGTGGGCCCGGGCCAAGGGGGTGTCGTTCGGACTGCCGCCAACAGAAAAGGCTCTGGCCGCCTACCTGGAGATGCTCGAAGGTACTGACATTCCCTGGTCGGTGTCGGTCTGGGGTGGCGACCTGTTGCAGACGCCGGTGGCGCGGATGGCGTTGGAACTCGGTGGGCACCTGCATATCGGCATCGAGGAGCACTACGACCCGCAGCGCACACCGACCAACCTCGAGCTGATCGAGGAGACCAAGGCCTTGTGCGCGAAGATGGGCCGGCCGCTGGCAACTTTCGCTCAGACGCGCGAAATCCTGGGCCTGGCGCCCTACCGTTAGGACGCGGGTCGCTCGGCGCTGGCTCCTGCCCGTGTCCTGGGGCTGAACTCGATGTGCAACTCCTTCAGGCAACGCAGGTAAAAGTTGGGCACATGGCGCAGCTGGTTCTTGCCCGGGGCGAGGCGGAAATCCTCGATGCGGTCGAGGAAGGCCGTGAAGCCCCACCACAGTTCGCGGCGCGCCAGCGGCGCACCCAGGCAATGGTGCACGCCGGAGCCAAAGCCCAGGTGGCTGGCGGCGTTCTTGCGGCCGAGGTCGATGCGGTCCGGGTCCGGAAAATGCTTCGGGTCGCGGTTTGCAGCGGCATACCGCACGTTGACCACCGAGCCCTGGGGAATGGTGACACCATGCAGCGTCACGTCGCGGGTGGTGAAACGCTGCAACCCCTGCACCGGCCCTTCCAGGCGGATCACCTCCTCGATGAAGGTGCGCAGGTATTGCTCGGGATCAGACTTCAACAACGCGAAACAATCGGGGTTCTGCGCCAGCAGCATGATGCCGGCAGACAGCGCGTTGGTCGTGGTCTCCGAGCCGCCGACGAAGGTGTCGGCGGTCATCTCGGCGTGCAGCTCGTTGTCGTTGAGCTTGCGGCCCCATTCGGGGATCTCGCGGTTGACCAGCTCCGACAACAGGGTCTCGTTCGGCTCCCGGCGCAACTGCTCGAACACCGGCTGGAAGTAGTGTTGCTGCTCGATCTCCATCTCGGCCGACCAGACTGCTTCGTCCTCGGTCTGCATCAGGCCCAGTCGCTTGACCCAGGCGTCGGTCCAGGCCTTGATGCGCCAGATATCCTTTTCCGGCGCACCCATCTGCTTGCCAATGATGATCAGGGGCATCGGAACCGCAAACTGGCGCACCCAGTCGCAGTGGCCGTCATCGATGAATGCATCGACCAGCCGGTACGACAACTCCTTCACATAGGGGTCCATCAGCTTGATCCGGCTGGCGCGGAAAGTGTGGTCGAACAACGCGCGCATCTGCTTGTGCTCGGGGTCGTCGCGGCCTGACAAGGTGGGCGCCGGCAGCCACCCTTTCGCGCGAAACAGACTGGCGATGCGTTGCACGCGCTCGGGCGGTATGTGATCCGGCCCGCGTGGCCGCAGATTGGAAAACGTGGCCGGGTCCTTCAGGACTTCGCGCAGGTCCTCGTAACGCGTCAGCACATAAAAGCCGGTCAGCTGGTCCCGATAGACCGGCGCCCGCTCGCGCAGCGTGCGGTAGGCCGGATACGGGCACTCCTGGATTTCCACGTCCAGCAGGTCCACCTCGGCCACGCTGCGCGGGACGATCGGGCATTCCATGCGGTTGATCGGGGTCATGCTTTGTGCCTCCTTGGAAAAGCGAACCGGCCGCCACACCCGGCGCTTGGTCGCCACAGGCACGGGCCGTCCAACCGGAGAATAGCCGAAGTCCGTCAGCGCGAAACCGGCCGGTAGCGGGCAATCGCGGCCGCCAGATCCGCATACTCCTCGCAGGTGCGATTGCCACACAGGCGTTCGAGTTCGGTCAGGTGGCGGCGCGCATCGGCCAGCTTGCCATCCATCAGATAGGCCTCGCCGATGTATGCATGGGCGCCGCGATGTGCGGGGTCCAGGCGCAGTGCCTGCCGGTAATGCTCGAATGCGCGCGCAAGGTCCGGCGTCGTTTGCTTGCGCTAGCTGTAGCCGATCAGGTTGTGAAGGTCGGCGTTGCCCGGCTCGTCGCGTGCCGCGTCCTGCAGTCCAGCCAGTGCCAGGGCCCAGTTCCCAGCCTGGATATCCGACCGCGCCTGGGTCACTGGTTGTCAGAAGCGTGACCGGCATTGAAAGACGGGCTGGTGACCTTGCCATGACACCTGCGATTGGCCGGCCGGAACAATTGGTTTTGTCACACAACTGCAACCTAAGCCGGCCATGCTCACGCCTTCCCCTAACTCACGGATCCTTCATGAGCAATGCGACCCCACGCCCCGGCGACACCTTCAACAACGAAGATTCGAACACCTCCGGCAACCCGCGTTTCGATGCCATCCTCGACGCCCGGCTGGGCCGCCGCCATCTGCTGCGCGGTAGCGTGGGTGCGGCCACCGCCGCCATGCTGGGTGCGGCCACCCTCACTGGCTGCGCCACCAGCGGCGCCATGACAGGGCCCATGCACCCGCTCACGACGCTGGGTTTCACCCCCGTTCC
>JANOUM010000208.1:0-2576 GCA_031416855.1 Rhodoferax sp.
CGCGACGACCGGCGCGCACAACACCAGATCGGCGCTCAGGGGCGTGTCTCCATAGGCGAACGTCAACACGTTGGTGGGGTAATCCTTGTGTCTGTAGTCTCGGTTCAGGGCCTGGCCCTCGGCGCTGTCGACGATGCGCACCGTGATTTCTGCATCCTGCGCGAGGGCATGGCGGATCCAGCGGCGTACCCGGTGTCTGGGCAGCGCCGCGCGGTGCAGTGGCGCATCGGCGAGGCGCACGAATTGCAGCGACAGGCTCAATCGGGGCAGGGTCATGGCTGCCGGGTGCGGGCGCGTTTCGCGCGCGGTACGGGGATGGTGTCGTCGTCTCCATCCCGGCGGTCGGACCGCATGTCGTAGGCGTCCACAATGCGCGCCACCAGTGGGTGGCGCACCACGTCGGCGCTGGTGAGCCGGCAGATCGCGATGCCCTTGACGCGGCGCAATACGCGCTCGGCATCGATCAGGCCGCTGAGCTGCGATTTGGGCAGGTCGATCTGGCTTACGTCGCCGGTGACAACCGCCTTGGCGCCGAAACCGATGCGGGTGAGAAACATCTTCATCTGCTCGGGTGTGGTGTTCTGCGCCTCGTCGAGGATGACAAACGCGTTGTTCAGTGTGCGCCCGCGCATGAAGGCCAGCGGTGCAACCTCGATGGCCTGGCGTTCGAACGCCTTTTGCACCTGCTCGAAACCCATCAGGTCATACAGGGCGTCGTACAGGGGGCGCAGGTAGGGGTCTATCTTCTGGCTCAGGTCACCGGGCAGGAACCCCAGCCGCTCGCCGGCTTCAACCGCCGGGCGTGTCAGCACGATGCGCTGCACCGCGCTGCGCTGCAGCGCATCCACGGCGCAGGCCACGGCGAGGTAGGTCTTGCCGGTGCCGGCCGGGCCGATGCCGAATGTGATGTCGTGCTGGGTGATGGCATCGAGGTAACCGGCCTGGTTGGGTGTGCGCGCACGCAGGTCGGCGCGCCGGGTATGCAGCGCGGGCCCGTCGGATGCATCCATGTCCTGGTCTCCGGCCAGCATCAGTTGCACCGTGGCCGCTTCGATCGGGCGCTCCGCCATCTCGTAGAGCGCCTGCAGCATTTCCATGCCACGGAGTGCCTGCTGCTTGGGCCCGTCCACCTTGAACTGCTCGTGCCGGTGTGCGATCGACACCTGCAAGGCCGCCTCGATCGTGCGCAGGTGCTCGTCCAGCGGACCGCACAGGTGCGTGAGGCGCTTGTTGTCGTGGGGGGAGAACAGGTGTCGGAGGATCACGCTGATAATTCCGTCAGGGTTGCAATCGGGCCCCCCAATGATAGGCAAGGATCGGGACAGGCAATGATCGGCAAATTGACAGGTATGCTGGGCGACAAGAACCCGCCGCAGGTGCTGGTGGAGTGCAATGGCGTGGGTTACGAGGTGCAGGTGCCGATGAGCACCTTCTACAACCTGCCCGCGCGCGGTGACAAGGTGTCGCTGTTGACGCACCTGGTGGTGCGCGAGGACGCACACATCCTGTTCGGGTTCGAGACGCCGGCCGAGCGCGAGGCGTTTCGCGCGCTGATCAAGATTTCCGGGGTGGGGCCGCGAACTGCGTTGGCCGTGTTGTCGGGCATGAGCGTGCCGGAACTGTCGCAGGCGGTCACGCTGCAGGAAGGCGGGCGCCTGATGCGGGTGCCGGGCATCGGCAAGAAAACCGCCGAGCGGCTGCTGCTGGAACTCAAGGGCAAGCTGGGGCCCGACCTCGGTGCCCCCAGCGGCGCGACCCATGGCGACCAGGCCGACATCCTGCAGGCGCTGGTGGCGCTGGGGTACAGCGACAAGGACGCGGCGTCGTCGCTCAAGGCCCTGCCCGCGGGTGTGGGGGTGTCAGACGGTATCAAGCTGGCGCTGAAATCCTTGTCGCGGGCCTGATGGAGCGCGTCGTCCGGCCGGGGCGGCGAACAGCCGGTGTTATTGCCCGTCCCGGATCGCCCGCCCGTTGATCGGCTGCACCGGCCTGGCGTTGTTCGGGAACAATTGGGCGAACAGGCGCTGCTGATCGCGGCCGATCGCCACCGGCTGCTTGAGTACCAGCCACAAGACACCTTCGGTGCACGGGGGCGTGGTCAGCGAACCCATGAACTGGTAATAACGCTGGTCCCTGGGGAGCAGTTCGTTCATGTTCAGAAGGCCCGCCGGCATGCGGACGCGGTCCCCGCTGTCCAGCGGCATGTAGGTCCAGACCTTGTTGATCAGCGTATTGGCCTCGCCCGGATCGAGCAGGATGGCCACCACGGCGAACTGCCCCTCGGGATTGCGGTGCACCAGATGGACGACCATTGCGAAACCGCGATGGTTGACCCGTTCTTCGCTGGGATGGTGAAAGTGGAACTGCAGCAGCTTGTAGCTGGAGCCGCGCACCGTGATCTGGTTGTCGCCGGCCACATCGACCTGGATCGTGTGGCCGTTGTTGACGACACTCGCGCTGCTGGGCGTGTACTCGAACTGGATCGGCTCGGCCGGCCCGCGCAGCGTGACCGATTCTTCGATGTTGATCGGCGACTGGCGCTTGCCGATGGCACACAGGTTGAACTCCGGCTTGAG
>JANOUM010000209.1:0-9027 GCA_031416855.1 Rhodoferax sp.
CCACCCTGTACCGCGCGTTTGATCTCCGGCGCCTTGAACAGCGAGCCGTTGGCATGTACGGTGATCTTGAGTTTGCCGCCGCTGGCTTTGTCCACGTCGTCGGCAAAGGCGATCAGGTTCACGGTGTGGAAGTTGGTGGCCGGATATCCGGCGGGAAGGTCCCATTTGGTTTGCGCGAATGCGCCGCTGGCCAGGGTGGCAAGTGCCATCGCACATGCCGTTGTGACGGTGTGCCGTGTCAGTTTCATAAACAACTCCTGGGTGAAAAGGCGGGAACGGAGGAGACGAGTTGCAAGCATAAGACGTACCTGGCGTGGGAGCCCACCTATTTGCTGCGGGTTTTCCCGCAATTTGATTCGCGATGCTTCGGATCCGCGCAGCGGCTTGCTCACCCGAAGCTTGCCATCCGTTTCATCCTGAATTCATCACGGTCAGGCTAGCTCACAAATATCGATAATGCACAGCATATAGATGCGGATCATGTCCAGATAGTCTGCAATATCAACCCGCTCATCGGGCATGGTGTTGTAGCGGCCACCCGGTCCGCAGACGATCCCTTGCATGCCAAGTGCGGCATAGAAATGCCCAGCGTCTGTGCCATAGAAGCAGGGCGGTGCGATAGCTCCCGTAGGCTGCTTTTGTCCGCGAACGTGCTCGTATGCCGCATTGATGGTCCTGACGATCCGGGCATCTTTGGACACCTCGAAAGCAGGCATTATTCCGTGGCCTTCTTTCCTTTCGGTGCGGATGGTCGCCTTGAGGCCAGGAAAGCGGGCCTCAAGGGCATCCAGTTCGCGGCGCATATCGGCGATCGCGCCAGTTTCGGTCTGGCCGGGCGCGTAGCGGCCAGATCCTTTGATCCTGGCGAAATCGGCGACCTGTGGCGGGCGCCATTCCAGCAACTCCGTACCCAGCGCACCGTGGACCACGCCAACATGCACTCGGTTGATTGCACGATGCTCCTGGCTCAGGGCGCCCGAAAAGGTCATGGCATTGAGACGCGGGACAAGGTCACAAGCGGCGATGATGGCGTCGACCGCTTGTTCGCGTTTCGAGAGGTGGCGCGTATTGCCGGTCAGCTCGATGATGTACGTAAAGGCGCATGCATGCATAGTGACCGCCTGAAGATCGGTCGGCTCGGAATTGATAAAGTAGTCCCCCGTGATCCCCTGTCGGATGGCTGCCACAGTGCCGACACCACCTTGCAGCTCGCCGACCACATAGGTCAGCACAACATCGCCTTTGAGTTTGACACCTGCGTCAATAAGAGTTTTCACGGCGCAGTAATAGGCCGCGTCGCCAGCCTTCATGTTCGAGACGCCGATGCCGTAAATGAACTGGTCATCGACCAGCCCGCCCCAAGGATCGACGGTCCAGCCTTCTGTAGCGGGGTTGGTGTCGAGGTGGCCGTTGAAGAGCAGGCTCTTGCCGCCTCCGCTGCCCTTCAGCCGGCCAATCGCGTTGACACGGTCGCCGCTGACCGGCTGCAGCTCGGACTCCAGACCCAGGGCGCGCATTTTGTCCACCATGAATGCTGCCAGAACTTGTTCACCCTGCGTTTCAGAGTAACTCTTGTGTTGCACCATCTGGCTGAGCAGCGCGAGTGCTGCTTTCTCATCCAGGCGGGCCAAAAGCGAAGTGCGATCCATTTTCAACTCCTGGGAGGTGGTTTTTGCCGTGTCACGGGCGCTGGTACTGCATCGATCAGGGATCGGGTGTAGGCGTGGCGCGCGCCGACTGCCAGGTCACTGATACTTATCAGTTCGACCAGATCACCGCGGTACATGACAGCGATCCGGTGTGCAACCTGGCGCACAAGATTCAGATCATGGGTGATGAACAGGTAGCCTGTACCGCGGGCCCGCTGCAGATCGACAAGCAGGTCGATGATCGACGCCTGGATAGAGACGTCCAGTGAAGATGTGATCTCGTCGCAGATAACCAGTCTTGGTTTGGAGGCGAAGGCGCGCGCAATGGCGACGCGCTGCTTCTCGCCTCCTGACAGTTGATGCGGATAACGCGCGGCGTAAGCCACCGGCAGTCGGACTTCTTCCAGAAGGCGCGCGATGGCTGTCTTGTCGGGCTCGCGTCCTGGCTCACCATACAGCACCAGCGGGCGCGACAGGATTTCTTCGACGCGCTGGCGCGGATTGAGCGAGGAGTCCGGATGCTGGAAAATTATCTGCACATCACGACGGTATGATCGGTCCATGTCGCCAAGACCACTGATCGGCCGGCCCGCGAAGCGGACTTGTCCTTCGAAAGGATTCAGGCCCGTCAGTGCCCGCGCGAGCGTCGACTTACCCGAGCCCGATTCACCTACGATGCCGAGAATCTCGCCTGGTTGCAACGACAGGCGAATCGCACGGTTGCCGGTGAACTGTGCGTTTTTTCGGCGCAGCAACTTGCCCAGAAACGGTTTTCTGCCATAGTGAACACTGAGCGCATCAACTTCCAACAATGGCGTGGCCATGGCGTCCGGCACCGTGGAGACGAGTCTGCGCTCAGGGCGCGGCACTGCTGCCAGTAGCATACGCGTGTAATCGTCCCGCGGGGTCGCGAACACATCCTCGATGGCCCCTTGCTCTACGATCCGGCCGCGATGAATAACGGCGACGCGGTTGCAAATATTCGAGACCAAAGCCAGATCGTGCGAGATGTAGAGCGAAGCCACACCGGTTTCCTGCTGCAGCACGGCGAAAAGATCGAGGATCTGGCGTGCAGTGATTACGTCGAGTGCGGTTGTCGGTTCGTCAAAAAGAATGCATTCCGGCTGGCACGCAAACGCGGTGGCGATCACCACGCGCTGCTTCTCACCGCCGGATGCCTCGTGCGGGTATCGCCGCATCATCGCGGCCGGTACCTTCAGGCCGACACGCGAGAGCATGGCTTCTCCTTCGGTCCACGCCTGTCTGCGCGTCAGGCCACGATGGCGCACCAGCACTTCAGCCAATTGTTCACCCAATGGCAAGGTGGGATTCAATGAGGTGCTTGGGTCCTGAAAGACCATGCCGATGCGGCGGCCGCGAATGGCGTCAATCTCGGCGCTGCTCGCGGAAAGCAATTGGTTGCCGGTCAAATTGATCCGACCGGACTCCTTGGCGTTGCTTGGCAGGTGGCGCATGATTGCCCAGGCGAGCGATGTCTTGCCTGACCCCGATTCGCCCACGAGACCCAACACCTCACCCTTGAAAACGCGAAGTGCCACGCTGTCCAATGCGCGGAAGAAACCGGTTGGCGTCGCGTAATCGAGGCAATAGTCGGCGATGTCGAGTATGGGCGTCATGCTGCTCTCACGTACGCGGGTTTAGCGCATCGCGCAGACCGTCACCGAGTAGATTAAAGCCGATCGCGACCGTAGCAACTGCCAGGCTTGGCCAGAGGATCATCCACGGGCTCAGGTGCATGAAGCGCCTCGACTCGGCGACCATCAACCCCCATTCGGGCGCGGGAGGCTGCGCGCCGAGACCCAGAAAACTCAAAGTCGCGAATAACATGATGGCGAAGGCGACGCGGATCGTCATTTCGACGATGATGGGTGCGATGACATTGGGCAGCATCTCGCGCCACACGATAAAGCGCGCGCTCTCGCCGCGCGCGATAGCGGCATTGATGTAGTCCTGCTTGCGCACCGCAAGCGCGACGGAGCGCGTCACCCGCGCCATGCCAGGCGTGAAGGCGATGCTGATGGCCAGCAAGGCGTTCAAGCTGTTTTTGCCAAGCAGTGTCACGACAAGCAGCGCCAACAGCAAGCTCGGAATCGACATCACAGCGTCGACGGTGCGCATGATGGCCTCGTCGCTGCGCCCGCCCAGATAAGCCGATGTGGTGCCAATCAGCGCGCCTGCCACCGTACCGAGCACCGTGGCGAGGAGTGACAGCAGTACCGTGGCGCGCGCCCCGTGCAACAGGCGACTGAGGATGTCGCGGCCATACTGGTCAGTGCCGAGCAGGAATTGCGCGCTGGGTGCTTTGTAACGTTGCAGAGGGGAAAAAGTTTCAGGGTTGTAGGGTGCTACCAGCGGACCGCCTATCACAACCAACATGATCAGTCCCACAAGCACGAGGCCTAACGCGCCTTGCGGAGAGCGCAGCATGCGGCGCATGATCTCAGTCATACTGGATTCTCCGGTCAAGCCAGGCATACGCCATGTCTGCGACAAAATTGGCTATAGCATAAGTTGTTGCCATGATCAGCGCGCCGGCCTGGATGGACGGCAAATCGCGGCTCTGGATTGCCACAATGAGTTGTCGGCCTATTCCCGGCAACGCAAATATCTCCTCGACCACGATCACGCCACCGAGCAAATAACCGACGTCCAGCGCCACAATGGTGATGGTGGGCAGGAGAGCATTGCGCAATGCGTGTTTGAACAGGACTGCCCGCCCGGAGAGTCCTTTGAGGCGAGCGGCACGGACATAGTCTGTATGCAACACATCGACAAGTTCGGAGCGAACCATCCGCGATACGTGCGCGATCAGGATTATGGAAACGGTCAGGACCGGCAAAACCAGGTGCTGCAGGGCGCGCCCCGGGTTTTCCGTCAGGGGCACATAACCGGTAGCAGGCAGCCATTGCAGCCAGTCGGCAAAGACAAGAATCATCAGCGTCGCAGTCACGAACTCTGGTACCGAAACCCCAAGGTAGGATGTAACGCTTACTGCAAAATCCGCTGTCTTGCCGCGCCGGATCGCGGCAATGATGCCGAGAGGCAAGGCTAGCATCAGCATCAGAATGATCGCGAGCAGTGCCAGCAACAGCGACCGCCCGAGTGCCTCGAACATAGCTGGGCCGACCGGCTGGCTGGTTCGCATGGAGGTACCGAAGTCCCCGCGCAACACGTTTGCCAGCCAGTTGCAATATTGAACCCATGCCGGCGCGTCAAGGCCCAATTGTTCGCGTACCGCGGACAACGCCTCGTCGGTGGCGTTCTCGCCCAGCAGCATGACCGCAGCATCAGCAGGCAGGATCTGCGTGATGGCAAAGACAATCAGCGACACCACGATCAGGGTGTAGCCAATCAGCGCGATCCGCTTGAAAACATAGGCTGGCGACATGCGGGTTGCCGGGTCTGGACTTAGCTGCGTTTGGGCGCGTTGCTGCCAAGCGAGACATGGTCGAGTCGAAACACCGCCCCGCGCGGGTGCAATTGATAACCCTGCACCCAGTCGCGTTGGGCAGACAGTAGATCGAAGTAGATCGGGATGATGGATGGGGTCTCGGCATGCATCAATTTCTGCGCTTCGGCGTAGAGCGCGCGACGCTTCGGCTCATCCACCGTGGCGCGAGCGGCGTTGACGACTTTGTCAAAGGCAGCATTGTTCCAGCGTGTCTCGTTCCAGGCTGAGTTCGAGGTATAAAGCAGCGCGAAGATGGCGTCTGACGTCGCTTGCATGTTGTAGAAACCCACGTAGAACGGACCCTTTTTCCAGACTTGATCGAGGTAGGTCGCATGCGGCATGGTTTCGACATTGATGCGGAAGCCGGCCGGCTTGGCCATTTCGCGCATTGCGACCGCAAGTTGGGTTCGCACGGGAGGTCGGTCAGACGCGATCATCGTCGTATCCAGGCCGTTCGGGAAACCTGCCTCGGCCAACAAGGCCTTGGCTTTGGCGATATCGGGCTTCTTCAGTGGTTGGGCCGCGTAGTACCGGTAGGCCGAATTTATGGGCGTGTCGTTGCCGGGCGTTCCCAAGCCTTCCGCAACGAAATCAACCATGGCCGTGCGGTCTATGGTCAAGGCCAGTGCCTGGCGCACACGCATGTCGCTGAACGGTTTTTGATCGCATCCGAAGTTGACGTTGCAAAATTGCCCGGATGGGACCCGTAGTGCCTTGACGCCCGTGGCATTTTTCAGGCGCGAAAATTCCGTCGGCGGCAGAGTTGAAATCAAATCCGTATCGCCGGAAATCAGCGCGGAGCCTTCTGCCGTGCTATCGGGATAAACCACAATTTCAATCCGGTCCAGATACGGTCGTGACTTGTCGTAATACGATTCGTTACGGGCAACCACAATTTTCCTGTCTCCTTCGTAGGAGACCAGCTTGAAGGGGCCGGTACCCACGGCTGAGCGATCCAGCCGTGTCAATCCGGATTTGATCACCGCCGCCGGAACCATCTTGGCGTTGGTGTATGCCAGAGTGACAGGAAGGTCGGCAAAAGGTGACGACAAGGTAAAGACCACGGTGTTGTCGTTCTTGGCCGTGACTTTGGTGATAGGGCCGACATTCTGCCGCGCCGGCGAAGCGGTCTTGGGGTCCAGTATGGCTTCGAAGGTGGCTACCACGTCATTGGCCCCGAAGGGGGTTCCGTCGTGGAACGTCACACCCTTGCGCAGCACAAAGGTCCATTCCAGCAAATCGGGAGAGCTGGTCCAGGATTCAGCCAGATCTGGCTCGACGCTCATGTCAACCTTGAGACGCGTCAGGGCTGAATAGAGTAACTCGGAGACCATGTACTCTGGGTTTACCCGGGTCAGCAATGGGTTCAGCTTGGCCACGGCCTGGTCCACGCTGACGCGCAATACGCCGCCGCGTCGCGGCGCCTGGGCCTGCACATCTGAGGCGCTCAAGGCAAGTCCGCCAAAAGCAGCGGAGGCAGCCAGAAAATTACGACGGTCTAAGTTCAGCATGAATCGCTCCTTCAGGATTGGGTTTGGGAAATTCGGGGATCAGGTCCGGCATGAAATCAGCGGCAAGATAGGCAAGCACGCTGCGTGCCAAAAAGCCAATGTCGACAGTTGTTGTGTGCTCGCCAGGAGAGTGAATATTGCGGTTTGGGCGCCCGAGGCCTGCGAGAAGCCCTTCGCGCATGCCGGTGCGCTGGACGAAACCGAAGTCGGAGCAACTCGCGGCGCCCCATTTTTGGAAGTCCTCCGGCGCATAGCCAAATCCATAACCGAAAGCCCCTTGCCAGCGGGGCCAGTGCGGCCCGCCTGGATCGTCGGTCGGAATGAGATGGCCGATCAGATCGGTGTGCACGGAAAGGCCCGGTGCTTTCGCCATGACGTCGCGGACCACCGCCTGGATTTCTTCCATTGCGTTCTCGAAACGCTCTTCAGGCGCATAACGCCGGCACAATGTGATCTCGACCAAGGCAGGCACTTGTCCGCCGCATGCACCTCCGTGGACTGCGGCGATACTTAGCTGCGCAGCAAGCGGCCGGTTGGCGTGCGGCGGCGGTGGCAGGTTCGATGTTCGCTGCGCGACATGGAGCTTGAGATTTTGCAGTGCCTGCAGTAACGGCAACGCGGACTCAATTGCGTTAATCCCTGGGCCGGTTCGATTTCCTTCGCCAGCGTGAACGGTTTGTCCGCGCACCTTGATCAGAAGATTGAATAGGCCGAAACAGCCAGCCCAGATGCGCGCGTCAGCGCTGCCGTTGAAATTGAGGAGATGACCTTCCAGTCGGCCCTGTTCGGCCAGGTAGCGCACGCCTGGAAAAAGCCCACCTTCTTCGTCCGTGCAAAAAAGAAGTATCGGGTCGTAGGCCAGTTCGACACCACATGCGATGGCCGCACGCAGAGCCAGCAATACGGCGGCGATCGAACCCTTCATATCAGCAGCGCCCAGCCCGATCAAGCGGTCGCCGTCCCGCTCAAGCCGCAGAGGGTCTTGTTGCCAGCCCGGTGCGGCTGGAACCGTATCGACATGGAAGTAAAGACTACATACGGGCTTGCCTCTGCGGCGCGTTGCCAAAAGATTGGTGCGCCGTCCTGATGCCGGACCGTCTGGCACGTACCAAAGCTCCTTAGGCACCACAACGCGCTCGGTTTCAAACCCGAGTGGTTCTACCAGGATTTCCATCAAGTCGGCAAAGGCGTCATACCCCTTTCCGGGTGGAAAGGAGGTGTCGACAGCGATCATCAGGGACAGATCGGAGACGGCGTTTTCAGCGTCGCGGGCGATCAGCGCCAGCGCCAGTTCGAAGGCACTGGGCTTCTTCGAATCGTTCAGCGTGCGCGCCGCCATCACGGTGCGGCTCGCACGGCAACCGGAATGTGGTGGTTGTCGGAGATCAGACCCCGCTCCACTCGCGTCACGGTGTCAGCCGCCTTGTTGGTTGGTGCGATGAAAAATGGCAATTTCTATCTATACACGTCAGTTTCATAAAAATCTCATGACTCAAGAAGGATTCCTGGAAGAGGTCTTGCGCCTATGAGCGCCCGTAGAGTTGCCATCGGTATGTGTTGCGGTTTTTCGGCAAGAACGCCCGAAGCGCGCTTGAAGTCTAAGGCGGGATTCTATAAAGCGTCAACAAATTACCTATGTTTTGTATTCACAATAAGGGAAGTTCCTCATGCAAAAGACCTCCGCCACTAAATCCTCCAGCCCCGCCCCACGCAGCATCGTCTCGTCGCGCACCTCGTATCGACGCGCAGCAAAGAAACTTCGGAGTTCGAATTCGGCTTGATCGTGGCGTGGAACGCGTTCTCGCGCTGGGTGGTGCGCTGCATGGCCGCAGCCGGTGTGCCAGACCTAACCATCACCGACGTTTTGATCTTGCACCATGTCAACCACCGCGCGCGGAACAAAAAGCTGGCCGACATTTGTTTTGTGCTGAACTACGAGGATACCCATGTGGTCGCGTATTCGCTCAAGAAGCTGGTAGCGGCGGATCTTGTGTTGGCCGAAAAATTGGGCAAGGAAGTGTTGTATGCGCCAACCAAACATGGTGAGGCGATGATCGCGAAATACCGCGAAGTTCGCGAAGAGTGTCTGATTGGCAGCCTGGATGCCGAGATGAACGAGGACATCGGGAACGTCGCGCGCACACTGCGTAGCATGTCGGGCCTGTACGATCAGGCGGCGCGCGCGGCCACCTCCCTTTGAATCAAGAACCGAAAAGATGCGAGACCAAAGCAATGCTTCCGCTTCCAGCAACGTCCGCTGGCAGTTCTGGATCGACCGCGGCGGTACCTTTACCGACGTGGTCGGCAAGCGGCCGGACGGCACACTGGTAACGCACAAGCTGCTCAGCGACAACCCGGAGCAGTACCGCGATGCCGCGGTGGCGGGCATACGGCA
>JANOUM010000210.1:0-3774 GCA_031416855.1 Rhodoferax sp.
CGCTGTGGTCGAGGTATGTGACCACGGGGAAAGTGCCCTTGCTGATCTGGTTGAAGATCGTGCCACGGTCACCCGACTGATACCGATATGCGCGGCAAAGGCGGTCACGCTCACGCTCAGGTCGTCCAGCCAGCCGGTCAGGAGTTCGCCCGGGTGGGCTGGGTTGTGCATGTTCATGATGTCGCCCTCAGTGGCAATCCAGATCGTCCACAAGCACGTCAGGCGTGATCCACCAATTCATGCCTTCACCACACCACGCTTGATGGCGTCACGCAGCAGCGCGTTGATACGGGTCTGCCAACCCGGTCCGGTTGCCTTGAACGCCTCCAGCACCTCGGCATCAACCCGCATGTTCAGCGTCGGACGCTTCACCGGCACGGCTGGTCGGCCACGCTTCACAGCCGCGCCTCTCCAGTACGCGGCAACGGCGCTGGCGTCGTTCGGGTTGTACGGCTCGCTGCCAGCATCCGCGACCGGGTCGAAGGGAACGGGCACCCCCTGTGCGGCCTCGCGCCTGACGCGCTCCCAGTCGGTGCCCGTGGGCTTAAGCTCAACGTGTTTCCTGCCAGCTTGCATAAAGACTCCTTTCGTGTTTCGAGGCACGTCGCAATGAAATGACCCGTACCTCGTTCGAGTCGCGCAGCACGTACACCAGCACCAGAACCACTCCGGCCCTCTCCACCAGGGCAATGTCCATCAGGCGGGCCTCGCTGGCCTTGGTAGACTCCAGCGTCAGCTTGTCCGGCGCGTTGAACACCAGCCCCGCATCGTCCAGTGAAAGCCCGTGCTTCGCGATGTTGGCAGCGTCCTTGATGGGATCGAAAGTGAATCGCACTACCATATTTATTGTATGGGCATCAATTCACCCAGTCAACCTCGGCCACAACATGCAACTTCCCCGGCCCTGCATCAGCATCAAACTCAATTCCCGCCTTGTCCAGAATGTGCTTCTCGACCAATGCCAGGAATGGGCGCAATGCGTCAACACTGCGCGGTCGGTAGCCCTCGGCAGTCGCGCTGGGCTTGTGCCCCATGACTTGTGCGATACCACCAGCAGGAGCCCCAGCAGCCTCACCCAGCAGTGAGAATGAACGGCGCAACCCGTGAATGGTCAACCCCTCAATTGCGGCGTCCAGCAGCACACGTGCATGGCTGGCGCGGGGCTCGGTAATGCGACCGACCTTCGCATTGCTGGCAAAAACATACCCGTTCCTACGCGGCAGCGTTGCCAGGTGTTGTGCCAGGTATGGCGTGAGCGGGATGGTGCGGGTTGCTTCCACTAATGCTTCCAAGTAGTTGCCAGGGGGCGACCTAAGAAACTCTAAAGTTACCTCTACCAGCCATGGGCTTGTAGATGTGCACAAACCTCGTCTTCAAAAACGATTTCGGTATGGATGGGTGCCGCCATGGCGGCGGACAGGGGGGCCGGCTGCGGCGCGCTCACGCGGTTTCCAGCGGATGCACTTTGCGCGGACGCCCGCCCAAGCGGCCATTGGCACGCGCGGCAGACGCTTTCCGCTCGGTACTGGCCTGGCCCCCGGCCTTGCCCATTGCGCCGGCCATCCATTGGCGGGAGCCCAAAAAGCCCTCCAGCAAGGCTGGCAAATACAGGTCAGCATCGATGGCGGGAAAATGAAGGCCCAGACCCGAGGGTGAAATTTCAATGCCTGACAACTGCGCCGGTTTGGCCCTCTCCAGGCCCTGCGCATCATGCGGCTTGAAGGCAATATCCAGCCCGCTGCTGAGTGTGATGACGACGCGCCCAATACGCCGGTCATACCGCGCGGCCACTGCCGTTGGGCTGCTGGCCAGGCGCGTCACGCCCCGCGCGTTGGCGGCATTGAGGGTGTCGCTGCCTGTGCCACTGCGCGTCTTGTTGTCAGGTGTCGCCATGAATTGTTCTCCATTCCGCCGCCAGCGGCGTGATGTGTTGCGCCAACTCTTTGCCAATCAATGCCAGCTCGGACGCGCCAAAGCCATAGTTCTCCCGCAGTTCGGGCGGGCCGCCGGGCGCGTTCAGCTTGAACACCGCCTCACATCCTTTGCCCATCACATGCACATGCGCCGGGCGGTGGTCGTTGGGGTAGATCACCACGCGCAGGCCACGAAATCGATAGACTGAGGGCATCGTAGCACCAACCTAATCGCTTGGGTTATTTTGGCGACGCACCGACGGGGCGTGGCTACGCACATCCACCCGGCCCAGCACGGCATCGGCGATGGTGGCCGCGCGGAGTTCTTTGAGAAGGGTGATCTCTGCGGTGGCGTGGCGGGTCAATTCATCGATGCGGGCAGTTTCAATCTGAACTTGGGCGGCAATGCACTGCTGATCCGCGAGCGGTGGCATGGGAATCTGAAAGCGCAACAAAACCTCGCAGGTCATAGCGCCTTTGGTTCCGCCTTGACCGTCACTGACCAACTAGCGCGGCGCATGGCTTGGTCATTTGCATCGGACTGCTGTGGCCCATGATTCTCAGGTGTTGTCATTCGGGACCCCCGTGCAACCCCGTGAAAGGTGCCACCAGCAGGCCGGCGGGGGTTCGGCTTTCGTCCCGGGCTTCGAGGCGGGACTCGCCGGGGCAGAACGGTTACTCGGCCACCGCGTACGGTATTGGCATGCGCTTGATGCGCTTGCGCTCCCTTGCGGTTTGCCGTGCTGTCCATAGGTCGCGCTGCGTCTGCAGCGCCAGCCAGTAGCCCGGCGTTGTGCCCAGCGCCTCGGACAATCGCAAGTCCATGTCGGCAGACACGGCAGCATGGCGATTCAGCACACGCGACAACATCACCCGACTGATACCGATATGCGCGGCAAAGGCGGTCACGCTCACGCTCAGGTCGTCCAGCCAGCCGGTCAGGAGTTCGCCGGGATGGGCTGGGTTGTGCATGTTCATGGTGCGCCTTTCAGTGGTTATCCAGATAGTCCAACAACTCAAGGTCTGCACCGACAAACCGGAACGTCAATCGCCAGTTGGCTTGCACCGTGACTGCGTAAAACCCTGCACGATCGCCAGACAGGCCATGCAACCGCCACGATGGTCGACCCAAGTCCTGCGGCCCACTGGCGGCATGCAATGCGGTGAGCAACTCGCGCAGGCGCTTCGCATGTATGGCCTGAATGCCAGCCATGCGCCCGGTGCGGAGGAACGCTTCAAGCCACCAGTTCCAGCTTGGAGGGCTCGGCCTTGGGCACGAAAGGAATCTTCCCGAGTTCCAGCGCGAGCGCCAACAGCCTCACCAGACCGTAAATACCTGCCCGGTCTGTCCGCCTTCGATGCTGCGCAGATATGCCAGCGCCACCCGCGCAGCGGGCACCGGCTCGAAACCGGCGAACAAGTCAAACACCGGCGGTGGCGACTCGGCCAGCACGCCCGGACTGACCACGTTGATGCGGATGCCACGCGGCATCTCGATGGCCGCAGCGCGCGCAAAACCCTCGATCGCCGCATTGGCCATCGTGAAACCCGATGCGCCGGGAATCGTGTGTTCGGTCGCAATGCCGGTCACCAGCGTCACCGAGCCACCGTCGCGCAGATGTTCACGTGCAGCCAGCGCCAGGTTGACCTGGCCGAGCAACTTGTTGCACAAGGCCTGTCCATATACCGATACCGTCATCGGGGCCGCCGAGATGGTGTGCAACGGCGCAAACCGGCCCAGACCGGCGGCACAGGCGACCGCCGCCCAACCGTCGTCGCCTGGATCGGCCACGGCGGCCACGATGCTGTCGCAGTCGTTCAGGTCCAGAAAACGGTCGCAGCCTTGCGGCCCGGCCGTGAC
>JANOUM010000211.1:0-10704 GCA_031416855.1 Rhodoferax sp.
CGCTGGTCAGCGGCAAGCTGCGCGGCGCGGGACTCGATGCCTTCGACCCCGAACCGCCGGCGGCGGACAATCCCCTGCTCACGCTGGACCAGGTGGTGGTGACACCGCATGCCGGAGGCGGTGTGTTCGACAACGTGGGCAACGTCGCACGGCATGCCTTCGGCAATATCCTGCGTTTCCTGCGCGGCGAGCCGATCGCCGTTGCGGACCTGGTGATTGCGGCTGGTACAGGTGCGACGGCGTGAACCATGGCTGAAGCAATGTCGTCCGGCCCGCAGCTGCGCAACCCACTGGCCGAGACCCTGGCGGCCGGTCGACTCGGTCTGGCCATGCTGGTGCAGAAGGTGCAGGTCGTGGACATCGCCCTGGCTGCGCGCGAATGCGGCTTTGATGCCATCAACATCGACCTCGAGCACTCGGTGATTCCCGAGTCGGCTGCCGCGCAGATCTGTGTGACCGCGCTGCAGGCCGGCATCACGCCGCTGGTGCGGGTGCCGAGCCTTGACGGGCACTACGCCAGCCGCCTGCTGGATGCCGGCGCCTGTGGCATCGTCGCGCCGCATGTGAACAGCGCCGACGAAGCCCGTGCCCTGGTGCAGGCCTGCCGCTTTGCGCCGCAGGGCCGGCGGTCGGTGGCCGGCAGTTGGCCGCACCTGGGCTACCGGAGCTGGCCGGCCGACGAGGTACGCCGCGTCTTCAATGAGGCGACCACGGTGGTCGTGATGCTGGAGACACCCGAGGCGATCGCCAACGCCGACGCGATTGCCGCCGTGCCCGGGGTCGACATCCTGCATGTCGGTGCGACTGATCTGTGCGAGTCGCTCGGAATCCCGGGCCGCCTGGCCGATCCAGCCCTGGAGCGCTGTTTTGCCACGGTGGTCGCAGCCTGCCAGCGGCACGGCAAGGTGGCCGGTGCAGGTGGCTTGTCGGGTACGCCCGAGGTGATGCGGACCATGGTGCGGCTGGGTGTGCGTTTCGTCACCGCCGGCATCGAATGGGACTTTCTGATGGCGGCTGCGCGCCAGCGCGCGGCCCTGCTGCGTGCACTTCCCCTGGAATGAGAACTGCCATGACCGACCTGATCCTGCACCACTTCACCACCTCGCCGTTCGGCGAGAAGATCCGACTGGCCCTGGGCTACAAGCAGTTGCCCTGGAAGTCGGTGCTGATCCCGCCGATCTTGCCGAAGCCTGATGTGGTGGCCCTCACCGGGGGTTACCGCCGCACGCCCGTGCTGCAGGTCGGCGCCGACATCTTTTGCGACACGGCACTGATTTGCGACGTGCTGGAACACCTGCAGCCCGCCCCAAGCCTCTATCCGGAGCCGGTCAAGGGGCTGGCCCGGGTGCTGGCGCAGTGGGCCGACAGCACGCTTTTCTGGGCCCTCATTGCCGGTCCCAAGCCGGCAGCGCACATGTACGGCGGCATGCCCGAGGCGGCGCAGGCGTTCGTGCAGGACCGTGACGCGATGATCGGCGGCATGGCGCGCCCACGCACGCCGGACGCCGCGGCCGCGGCTCGGTCCTACCTGCGCCGGCTCAACAACACGCTGCAGGACCAGGCCTGGCTGGCTGGCGCGGCCCCCAGCGTGGCGGATTTCGCCGCCTACCACAGCCTGTGGTTCACCCGGATCCGTGTCCCTGCCGAGGCCGACAGCCTGCAACACCTGGACGCACTCGCGCACTGGATGCAGCGCATGCAGGCGATTGGTCATGGCGACCCGCAGAGCTTCGATTCCGCGCAGGCGATCGAGGTGGCGGCGGCCGCGCAACCCGCGGCGCCCGGCAGCGGCCTGCTGCGCGACAGCGCCTTCCAGGATGACCACGGCATCGCCCTGGGCAGCGTGGTGCGCATCCGGGCCGAGAGTTTTGGCGCCGAAACCACCGAGGGCACGCTGGTGGCGGCGACGCGCACGCACTTCAGCCTGCGACGTGTCGATCAGCGCGCGGGCACGGTGCATGTGCACTTCCCGCGTATCGGGTATGTGCTGGGCAAAGTCTGAAGAAAGAGAGCTATGGACCAACTTCTCAACGTACTGGTTTTCGGCCTGCTGCTGGGGGGCATCTACGGCCTCGTCAGCATCGGCCTGAACCTGATTTTCGGGGTGGTGCGCATCGTCAATTTCGCGCAGGGCGAACTGGTCATGCTGGGCATGTATGGAACCTACTACGCCTACGCCTTTCTGGGCGTCGACCCATATCTGGCAGTGTTTGTGGTGGCACCGCTGGTGGGCCTGTTGGGGGTGGCGATCCAGCGCCTGGTGATCCAGCCCCTGCACAACGAGTCGAACATGCAGATCTTCGCCACGTTCGGGCTGCTGATGATGTTTCAGAACATCATGCTGGCGCTGTCGCGTGGCGAGGCCTACAGCATCGGGGGACAGGTCGGCGCTGCGGTGCTGACGATGGGCGACCTGCGGGTCAGCGTGGTGCAGTTGGTCACGCTGGTGGCCACCACACTGATCACGATCGGTCTGCATCTGTTCCTGCGCCACACCATGACCGGCAAGGCGATCCGGGCCGTGACGCAGGACAAACGTGCCGCACGGGTGATGGGCATCAACGTGGAGCGCACCTTCCTGTTCACGTTCGGCGTCGGCGCGGCGCTGGCCGGCATGGCGGGGGCGCTGCTGACCCCGATCTACTCGATCACGCCCGGGGTGGGCGGCAACTTCATCCTGGCGGCATTCGCCGTCGTGGTGCTGGGGGGCCTGGGCAGTGTCTGGGGTGCCTATTTCGGTGGCCTGATCGTTGGTGTTGTGGAGGCGTTCGCCGGCTACTACATCGACCCGGCGTTGAAGAACGCGATCTGGTTCATTATTTTCCTGGTCGTGTTGATCGTCCGTCCGTCCGGCCTGATGGGCCAGGTCGGCGCAGAAGAGGTGGGATTCCGTGAACAAAACTGATCCAAGCGTCCGCCCTGGCGGCAACCGGGCCGCAGCCGATTCGGGCATCGAATCAGGCGCGCGCGCGCTGCTCAAGTACCTGGTGGGCATGGCCGTCGCATTCCTGCCCTTCGTTCTGCTGATCGATGACGCGCACTGGCTCAACATCATCGCCTTCACCTACCTGATGGGCGGGCTGGCCGCCTCCTGGAACATCATCGGCGGTTTTGGCGGGCAGTTCTCGCTCGGCCATGGCGTGTTCTTCGGCATTGGTGCCTACATGACCGCCAGGCTGTATGTGGCCTACGACTTGTCGCCCTGGCTGACGATGCTGCCCACCGCCGTCTTCGCAGCGCTGGTTGCGATGCTGATCTCCTGGCCCACCTTCCGCTTGCGCGGGCCGTTCTTTGCCATCGCGACCCTGGCCTTCAACGAGGTGGCGTTCGTCATCGCGAATCACTTCGAGTCGTTCACCGGTGGCCCGCGCGGCATCATGATCCCGTTCAAGGCCGGGTTCGGCAACATGATCTTCCGCGAGCGCTGGCAGTATGCCCTGCTGATGTTCGGGTTTGCCGCCGTCGTGATTGCGATCACCGTGGTGCTGCGCCGCAGCCGGCTGGGCTACTACCTGCTGGCGGTGCGCGAGGATGAGGATTCCGCCCGTGCGTCGGGGATCGACGTGCTGGGTGTCAAGCTGCGCGGCATGGCCCTGAGTGCGGCGCTGACGGCGGTCGGTGGCACGCTGTTCGCGATGTACCTGCGCTACATCGATCCGCCGACAATCTTCAACCTGCAGGAGGTTGGCGTCAAATTCGCCCTGTTGTCGCTGATCGGTGGTGTCGGTACGATCGCCGGGCCGCTGTTGGGTGCCGCGTTGATCATTCCGTTCGAGAACTTCCTGCGCTCCGAGCTTGCCAATTCCCTGCCGGGCATGAACCTGGCCATCCTGGGCCTGCTGATGGTGCTCGCCGCGCTGTTCATGAAGCGCGGCATCGTGGGGGCGCTCGAGGATCTGCTCGCGCGCCTGCGTCACAAGGGGGGTGACAAACATGAGTGATCAACTTCTTGTCGTGAACAATGCCAGCAAGCATTTCCTGGGCCTGCGGGCCGTGGACGACGTGTCCCTGGCGGTCAGCAAGGGTGAGATCGTCAGCATCATCGGGCCCAATGGCGCCGGCAAGACGACGTTCTTCAACCTGCTCACCGGCCAGCTCGCGCCCACCGCCGGCGAGGTGCGTCTGCGCGGCGCGCAGATCAACCACCTGGCACCGCACCAGCGGGCACGCCTGGGCATGGGGCGCACATTCCAGATCGCCAAACCCCTGATTGCCCTGAACGCGCTCGAGAACGTGATGATCGGCGCGTTCATGCGCCATTCCAGGCTGTCAGTCGCACGCGACAAGGCGATGGCGGTGCTGGAGAAGGTCGGCCTGGTGCAGCACGCGCGCCGCCGTGCCGGTGACCTGACACTGAGCGAACGGCGCCGGCTCGAGGTGGCGCGCGCGCTGGCGCTGGAGCCCGAGATCGTCCTGCTGGACGAAGTCATGGCCGGCCTCAACCAGAGCGAAGTGGGCCAGGCGATCGAATTGCTGCAGGGACTGCATGCGACCGGCCTGACCTTCCTGATCATCGAGCACAACCTCAAGGTGGTGCGCGCCTTTTCGGAGCGTGTGGTGGTGCTCGACCGCGGACGCATGATCGCCGAGGGTACGGCGGAGCAGATCCTCAACTCCCCCGACGTCGTCAAGGCGTACCTGGGCGATGGACACAAGGTCGAAGAATTGGGGGCCCTATGAGTTCGATACTGCTGGTGGAAGACCTGTTCTCGGGTTATGGCGAATTGCCGGTGCTCGACAGCATCCGGGTCGAGGTGGGGCGTGGCGAGATTGTTTCGGTGGTGGGAGCCAACGGGGCCGGCAAGACGACGCTGCTGCTGACGATCAGCGGCCATCTGCGGGCCCGCGCCGGCCGTGTGACCTTCGACGGACAAGACATCACCAACGTGCCGGCCCATTGTGCGGCCGAGCGCGGCCTGGTCATGGTGCCCGAGGGGGGGCGGCTGTTTCCGTTCATGACGGTGCTGGAGAACCTGGAACTCGGCGCCTACCACAACGTGGCGCGCGCCCGCATGCGCGAGTCGCTGGACGAGGTCATGACCATGTTCCCGATCCTGGCCGAACGGCGCACCCAGCTGGCGGGCCGGCTCTCCGGTGGCGAACGCCAGATGTGCGCCGTGGCGCGCGCCATGATGGCCCTGCCCAAGCTGCTGATGCTCGACGAGCCCTCGCTGGGGCTGGCGCCGATCATGGTCGACAAGGTGTTCGACATGGTGAGCTCGCTGGTCAAGGCCAAGGGCCTGTCGGTGCTGCTGGTCGAGCAAAACGTGGGCAATGCCCTGCGCATGTGCGAGCGCGGCTACATCATCGAGCATGGCGGCATCCTCAAGACCGGGCGCGGTGAAGACCTGCTGCGCGACCCCGATGTGCAACGTTCGTACATGGGGCTGTGATATCCATGAACCCTCCGCGCAAGCCAGTGTGCAGCATCGGCGCCGGCGCCGGTTTCGCCGGTGACCGTATCGATCCGGCGGTCGCGCTGGCGGCATCCGGCCTGGTCGATACGGTCGCATTGGAGTGCCTGGCCGAACGCACCCTGGTACCGGCGATCAAGGCGCGTGCCGACAATCCCGACGCGGGTTTCGACCCGCGGCTGCGCCGGCGGTTGACCCCGCTGTTGCCCGCTGCCGCCGGCACCGGTTGCCGCATCGTGTCGAACCTGGGCGCGGCCAATCCGCGCGCAGCAGGGGTGGCAATCGCCCGGCTGGCGCGCGAACTGGGCCTGGCCGGCAAGCGCGTGGCGGCTGTCGTCGGCGACGACGTGATGCACCTGCGCGACCAGGTGCAATGGGTGCGGCCGGTGCAGGGCCGCCTGATCGGCGCCCATGCCTACCTGGGCAGCGCGGCATTGGCCGAGGCACTCGACGCCGGTGCCGATGTGGTGGTGACCGGGCGGGTCGCCGATTCGGCCCTTTTCGCCGCGTCCGCGCGCAGCCGCCTGGAGCCGGGTGAGGCGGCTCTGGCTGGCGCCATGGCGGTAGGCCATCTGCTCGAATGTGGCGGTCAGCTCACGGGTGGCAATTACGAGCCGATCGGCGGCGCGCGCGCCGGCCAGGGCCTGTCGGCGGCGGACTTCGCCGCACTCGGGTATCCCCTGGCGCATGTGTATGCCGACGGTTCGGCCGACATCACGGTGCTGGACGGCGCGCCGGCCGTGCTCGATGCCATCACCTGCACCCTGCAGCTTTTGTACGAAGTGCACGACCCGTCGCGCTACGCCACGCCGGATCTGGTGCTCGATTTCTCGGCTATCCGTTTCACACAGATCGGCCACAACAGGGTGCACATGGCTGGTGCGCGCTCGCTCGGCCCGCCGCCGACCCTCAAGGTCGCCGGGTTTCTGGAGTTGCCCGGCTTCATCGCCGATTGCGAGATCGGATTCACCGGGTCCGCCGCCCGGGAGCGCGCGCATCGCGCCGCAGACACGCTGCGCCTGCGCCTGTCGGCCTGGGCGACGCAGGATGTGGCCATCGACCTGGTGGGTGTCGACTCGGTGCTGCGCGCCGGTTCGCTGCATGGCGGCACGCCGGTAGAGCTACGCGTGCACGTGTCGGCCCGCTGCGCCGACCTGGACATGGCGCAGCTTATCGAGGACGAAGTCTATGCCCTCACCCTGTCCGGCCCGGCCGGGGGCTGCAGTGTGCGCAGCGAACGACGCAACCGCATCGAAGTGCTCGATGGATTCATCGCGCCCGCTCTGGTGCAGCCCGAGATCGTCTGGAGCCTGTCATGAGAGTCGGAGACATTGCCGCAGGGCGCGCCGGGGACAAGGGCGACGTGCTCGATCTGACCCTGGTCGCCCGCGATGACACGGCCTATGCGCTGCTGGAACGCGCGCTCTCGGCCGTCGCCGTGCAGGCCATGCTCAATCGCGTGGTGCCCGGGCCGGTGCAGCGCTACGAGATGCCCGGCCTGCGCGCCCTCAAGTACGTGCTGCCGCAGGCGCTGTCCGGTGGGGTCTATGCCACGCTGCGCCCGGGTCTGCATTGGCAGAAGGCAGCGATCTGGTTGCTGCTCGACCTCGACGTGGATGCCACGACGCTGCAACTCCGGCTGACCGACGCGCCGGCGCAGGCGGGCGCATGAGCCCGCCGGGCCGCCCCAAGGGCGAATACCGCAATGCGCAGCATGGAGCTTGCCTGATGCGTGCTCGCGGCACGCCGCAGCACCGGCGCGACCCGTATCCATGGAGCCTCTGATGGACTTCGAACCGCAACTGTTGCAACAGTTCCTGGAGGCCCGTGTGCCGGGCCTGGACGGCCCGATGCGGCTCGAGCGCATCGGTGGTGGCCAGTCGAACCCGACCTACTTTGTCAGCTTCGACAACCGTGCGCTGGTGCTGCGCAAGCAGCCAGCGTCCAGCCTGCTGCCGTCGGCCCATGCGGTGGACCGCGAGTACCGGATCATGCAGGCGCTGGCAACGACTGATCTTCCCGTGCCCCGCATGGTGTTGTTCCATGAAGGGCGTGAAGTGGTGGGCACGCCGTTCTACGTGATGGAGCGCCTGGAAGGCCGGATCTTCCCCGATTGTTCACTGCCGGGCATGGCGCCTTGCGAGCGGCAGGCCATCTATATGGCAATGGCCGAGACCATGGCGATGCTGCACCAGGTGGACTGGTCGGCCATCGGCCTGGCCGACTACGGCCGTTCGGGCAGCTATTTTTCGCGCCAGATCGCGCGCTGGACCCGGCAGTGGGCCATGTCCAGGACCCGCGAGGACGCCGACATCGACCGCCTCGCCGCCTGGCTGCAGGCACACATTCCGGACGAATCCGAGACCACCATCAGCCACGGCGACTTCCGCCTGGGCAACCTGATGTTCCATCCGACCGAGCCGCGTGTCGTCGGGGTGCTCGACTGGGAACTCTCGACCCTGGGTCATCCGCTTGCCGACGTTGCCTTCAATTGCATGGCCTGGCGCACCCTGCCATCGGAATACGGCGGCATCCGCGGGCTTGACCTGGCGGCACTCGGCATTCCCTCGGAGGCGCAGTACCTGCAGCACTACTACCGGTGCAGCGGGCGGCGCGACGGTGTCACCGCGTTCCACTTCGCGTTTGCACTGTTTCGCATGGCGGTCATCTTCGAGGGCATTGCCGCGCGTGCCGCCAGCGGCAATGCGGCCGGGGCGAACGCGGCCGAAGTCGGTGGCCTGAGTGCCGCATTTGCGCGGCGCGCAGTCGAGTTCATGGACGGCCAGACCGTTGTTGCACCATGGGAGAGTTCCTGATGAGCGCCGCACGGCCGCCCGAAGGCGCTCGCACCGCAGCGCGTTGCGCGGAGGTAGATTTATGAATGCCTGGGACGATATCTGGCCCGCGATGCGGCTCGAAGCACACTACCGCGACCGGGTGGTTCGGTGTTTCGCTGACCGCCCCTGCAGCGTGCATGCCATGTTGCTGGAGGCAGTGGACCGCAATCCGCAGGGCGTTGCCCTGGTGTGTGGCGCGCAGCGCCTGACCTACACCGACCTGCTGGCCTTGTCGGATCGGGTGGCCGGGGGCCTGGTGGCGCGCGGCATCCGCAGCGGTGACCGGGTCGCGCTGCTGCTGGGCAACCGCATCGAGTTCGTGGTGACCCTGCTGGCTGCCGTGCGAATCGGTGCCATCGCGGTGCCGATCAGCATCCGTGAGCAAACGCCCGGCCTGGCCTACATGTTGTCCCATTGCGCGGCATCCCTGCTGGTGCATGAGGCCGACCTGGCCGACCTGCTGCCGTCGTCGGCCGATCTGCCGGCCTTGCATACCCGCATCTCGGCGGGCGGTTCCTGTGCCGGCTCACAGGATTTCTCGATGCTGCTGGCGGACGGCCCGGCTCCGCAGGCTGCACCCGTGCAGGAAGAAGATACGACCGCGATCCTCTACACCTCCGGCACCACCGGGCGGCCGAAGGGGGCGATGCTGACCCACCTGGGTGTGGTGCATTCGTCGATGCATTACCAGATCGCGATGGGGCTGGGCAGCGCCGACAGTTCGATCTGCGCCGTGCCGCTGAGCCATGTGACCGGCCTGGTGGCGCTGATCACGACCATGCTGCGCTGCGCCGGCAAGCTGGTGATCATGCCGGCGTTCAAGGCGGCCGATTTCCTGCGGCTCGCGGTGGCCGAACGCATGACCCACACCCTGATGGTGCCGGCGATGTACAACCTGTGCCTGCTGCAGGCCGATTTCGACCGGCACGACCTCTCCAGCTGGCGCATCGGCGCCTATGGCGGCGCGCCGATGCCTGTGGCCACCATCGCCACGCTGGCGGAGAAGGTCCCTTCGCTGACCCTGATGAACTGTTATGGGTCGACCGAGACCACCTCGCCGTCCACGCTGATGCCACCGGGCCAGACAGCGACCCACAACGACACCGTGGGCGCCCCACTGGCCTGCGCCGAGATGCGGGTGATGGACTCCGACGGCCGCGAGCTGCCCCCCGACACCCTGGGCGAGCTCTGGATCAAGGGCCCGATGGTGGTGCGTGGTTACTGGGACAACCCGGAAGCGACGGCCAGCAATTTCACTGGCGGCTTCTGGCATTCGGGTGATATCGGCTCGATCGATCCCCGCGGCTATGTGAAGGTCGTGGACCGCATGAAAGACATGATCAACCGCGGCGGCTACAAGATCTACACCATCGAGGTCGAGAACGTGTTGTACGCGCATCCGGCGGTGCAGGAATGCGCCGTCGTGTCCAAGCCCTGCCCGGTGCTGGGTGAACGTGTGCACGCTTTCGTGATGCTCAAGGAAGCGGGCACCATTGCGCCGGCCCTGACCGAGTTCTGCAGGCTCCGTCTGTCCGACTACAAGGTTCCCGAGAGTTTTACTTTCTCGCTGACGCCGCTGCCGCGCAATGCCAATGGCAAGCTGGTCAAGCGCGACCTGCGCGCACAATTGCTGGCCACCCTGACCCCAAACACCCCAGGAGCCTCCTGATGTCCCATTGCGTCGATCTCGGCACCCTCGACAAGCTGCGCGCCCACGTGGGCAGGCAAGTGTTTCTGACCGATTGGGTGGCGATGCCGCAGGAGCGCATCGACCGCTTCGCTCAGGCGACGGAAGACTTCCAGTGGATCCATGTGGACACCGAACGGGCGGCGAAGTCCTCCCCCTTCGGAGGCACGATCGCGCATGGCTTCCTCACGCTGTCACTGCTGGGCAAGTTCTATGAATCGCACCTGTCCCTGCCATTTTGCGAGATGGGTATCAACTACGGCCTGAACAAGGTGCGATTCACCAACCCGGTGCGTGCGGGCAGCAGGGTGCGTGGGCGGTTCCTGCTTGGCAAGCTGGAGGATATTGACGGCGGCATGCAGTTGACCTTTGCCGTAACCATCGAGATCGACGGGCAGGACAAGCCTGCCGTCATCGCCGAGTCGGTGGTGCGCCAGTATTTCAAGGCCGACACTGGCGGCGGGCGCACGCCATGACCGCACAACGCAAGGTCGCCATCGTCACCGGTGCCGCCAGCGGTGTGGGCGCAGCCACCGCACGTGTGCTGGCCGGCGCGGGGTACCAGGTGCTCGTGAACTACCACCGCAGCGCGGAACGGGCGCAGGCGGTGCTGGCAGAGTGTCTGGCCGCCGGTGCCGACGCCCTGCTGGTCCAGGGCGATGTGGCGCAGGACGTCGTGTGCGAAAACCTGGCGGCTGCGGCCATGGCGCGTTGGGGCCGCATCGACGCGCTGGTCAACAGCGCGGGCGCCACCAAGTTTGTGCCG
>JANOUM010000212.1:0-1629 GCA_031416855.1 Rhodoferax sp.
TCAAGGGCCTGATCACGGCCAGCGTGGAGCGGGTGGAGCAAGGCACCAGGCTGGTGGACCAGGCGGGAGCCACGATGACCGAGGTGGTCACCTCGATCAAGCGGGTGACCGACATCATGGGCGAGATCAGCGCGGCCAGCACGGAGCAGAGCGCGGGGGTGGCGCAGGTGGGAGAAGCGGTGACGCAGATGGACCAGGCGACGCAGCAGAACGCGGCGCTGGTGGAACAAAGTGCGGCTGCGGCCGAAAGCCTGAAAGCCCAGGCGCAGCAGCTGGTGCAGGCGGTGGCGGTGTTCAAACTGAGCGGTGGCCAGAGTTCCCTCCACACCCCGATCGCGCATAAGGTGGCGAGCCTGCCGGGCAAGAGTTTTCCGACGCCGGAGCGGCGCAGCAATGCACGCCTTGCCAACGTCAAACGGTTGCCGGTCAAAACCAGGATTGACACCCCCATGGTCGCCACCCAGGTGGCCACCCGCAAGACCGGCACTGACGACGAGTGGACTTCTTTTTGAGTGCCGGCGGCGCGCTCCATCACGGGTTTTTTCGGGAAATACCAGTCTCTGGCATCGCCTTGTGAACCATCTGAGAATCGGCACCCGCCTTGGTTTGGCTTTCGGCCTGGTGCTGTTGATCACGGCGTTGATCGCGGTCATCGGGATATGGCGTCTGGGTGCGCTTGGGCAGGACAGCCGGCAACTGGTTGCGACAGCGTTGGAGCGCAGCGCATTGTCGCAACGCTGGGCATCGAATATCGACACCAACTGGGTGCGCGGGTCTGCGGCCCTCAAGAGCGTCGATTCCGGGTATGCCGAGTCGTTGCAGAAGGATATGGCGCGTACCTCGCAAAATGTGGCCGAGATCGTAAAAAAGCTGGAAGCTTCGATAACCGACGATAAGGGCAGACTTCTGCTGGCCGACATCACGCGCAATCGCGCCATCTACATGGATGCGCGTGCCGGCTTGATTGCCAGAAAGAAAGCCGGTGAGGATGTCTCCGCTGCGGTGGACCAGAACCTGCGCCCGCTGGCAGCAAGTTATATCCAGTCCCTCGAAGCGACCGTGAAGCACTCCAATGCCCTGCTGGAGCAGGTGCAGGCCGATACGGCGGCAACAACGACCGCAAGCCAGTGGGCATTGGGCGCTGGCGCGATCATTGCCCTGGCCTTGGGCGCGTCGCTGGCGTGGCTGGTTACGCGGTCCATTACCGGACCACTGCAGCAGGCCGTGCGGTCAGCCGAGGCGGTAAGTGAAGGCAACTTGACGATCACCATCAGCCCTCAAGGCAAGGATGAAAACACACGCTTGCTGCTGGCGCTTTCCGTCATGCAGTCCAACCTGGAAGGAATCGTGGGCAATGTGCGGCTCAACGCGCAGGGTATCGCCACGGCATCGTCCGAAATCGCGCAGGGCAGCAACGATTTTTCGAGTCGCACCGAACGGCAGTCCAGCGCGCTGGAAGAAACCGCCGCGTCGATGGAGGAGCTCACCAGCACGGTGAAGCAGAACGCGGACAACGCGCGCCAGGGCAACCAGCTGGCGCTGAGCGCCAGTGCGGTGGCCATCAAGGGCGGCGAAGTGGTGAGCCAGGTGGTGCAGACCATGAAGGGCATCAACGAGTCCTCACGCAAG
>JANOUM010000213.1:0-3402 GCA_031416855.1 Rhodoferax sp.
TCGTCGTGTTCGGCCTGGCTGAAAAGATCCATTGCCACCCAGTCCGGCGGTGTCGAGCCGTCGGCCAGGACCAGTATCTCGCTCGGCCCGGCGATCATGTCGATACCCACAGTGCCAAAAACCCGCCGCTTGGCCGCCGCCACGTACGCGTTGCCCGGGCCGGTGATCTTGTCCACCCTGGGCACGGTCTGCGTGCCGAAGGCAAGCGCTGCCACCGCCTGCGCACCACCGAGCGTGAACACCCGCGTCACGCCGGCCAGATGGGCGGCCGCGAGCACCAGCGGGTTGCGTTCCCCGGTGGCCGACTCGCGGTCAGCCGGCGCGGGGGTCGGAACGACCATGATGATCTCGCCGACCCCGGCGACCTGCGCCGGGATCGCGTTCATGAGCACCGACGAGGGATACGCGGCCTTGCCACCCGGTACGTAGATGCCGACCCGATCCAGCGGAGTCACCTTCTGGCCAAGCAGGCTGCCGTGTTCGTCGCGGTAACTCCAGCTATCGCCGCAGGCCTTTTTCTGCGCTTCGTGGTAACTGCGCACGCGCTGCGCCGCCACCTGCAAGGCATGCCGGCGCGCGGGCGCCAGGCCGTCGAAAGCCGCCTTGAGCTCGGCCTGGCTCAGCTCCAGGGCCGCGACCGACGGCGCGTGGACCCGATCGAAGCGGCGCGTGTAGTCGAGCAGCGCCGCGTCGCCCCGCGCCTGCACGTCGGCCAGGATGTCCTGCACACGCTGCTCGATCACGGCGTCGGCGGCGCTGGACCAGAAAAGGCGTTGCGCGAAATCGGCCTCGAAACGGTCGCTGGAAGTCGACAGCCGCAGGGGAGAAGCGAGGAGCGCTGGCATGGTCTCAGTCGGCAGGGGGTGTCAGCGCCGCGGCAAACGCATCGATGATGCGCCGAAGGGGCGCCTGCTTGAGCTTGAGCGCGGCCTGGTTCACCACCAGACGCGAACTGATGTCCATGATGTGTTCGACCTCGACCAGGTTGTTGGCCTGGAGCGTGTTGCCGGTCGACACCAGATCGACGATGGCATCGGCCATGCCGGTCAGCGGCGCCAGTTCCATGCTGCCGTAGAGCTTGATCAGATCCACGTGCACGCCTTTGGCGGCGAAGAAGTCGCGCGCGATGGCGACGTACTTGGTGGCAACCGTCAGGCGTGAACCCTGCCTGACCGCCGACACGTAGTCGAAGCCGGCGCGCACCGCAACACTGATCCGGCAACGCGCGATCTGCAGGTCGAGCGGCTGGTACAGGCCTTCGCTGCCATGTTCGATCAGGGTGTCGCGCCCGGTGATGCCCATGTCTGCCCCACCGTATTGCACGTAAGTGGGTACATCGGCGGCGCGCACCACCAGGACCCGGACATCGGGCAGGCTGGTATCGAGGATCAGCTTGCGGGAGCGATCGGGATCGTCCAATAACCGGATCCCTGCCGCCGCCAGCAGCGGCAGGGCTTCCTCGAAGATGCGCCCCTTGGACAGCGCCAGGGTAATCATGCGCTGCATCCGGTAGCGCAGGGCGCGGCAACATACCGGCACCGAAACCGCACGGCCAGGTGCATGCAGGGCACGCCACCACGGCCAAGCAGCCTATTCACGGGGTTTCCATTCATCGGGCGTCAAGGTCTTCATGGACAGCGCATGCACCTCGTCGGTGTGCATCTTGGCACCCAGGGTCGCATAGACCATCTGATGGCGCTGGATCGCGCGCTTGCCCTCGAAGGCCGGCGACACGATGGTCGCATACCAATGCCGGCCATCGCCTTCCATGGTGCAGTGCTCGCACGGCAGCCCGGCGAGGATGATGTTCTTGAGTTCGTCAGCAGTCATGTTTTGAGGCCTTTTTTAGCTGCGGATCTTGTAGCCGATGCGCAGCAGGTGCACAGCGACCGCGCCGGACACCATCAGGGCCGTTGACAGGATGCCCAGGCTGAGCCACGGCGACGCGTCGCTGACACCGAAGAACCCGAAGCGAAATCCATCGATCATGTAGAAAAAGGGGTTCGCGTGGCTCACCTTCTGCCAGAACGGCGGCAGCGATCCGATGGAATAGAACACACCACTGAGGAACGTCATGGGCATGATGACGAAATTCTGAAACGCCGCCAATTGGTCGAATTTCTCCGCCCACAGGCCGGCGATCAAGCCCAGGGTGCCCAGCAGTGCCGCACCCAGGATCGCAAAGACCAGGATCCACTGCGGCGCAACGAGGCTGGGAACGGCAAAAAATGCGGTCACCACCAGCACCCCGAAGCCGACCGCCAGCCCACGCACCACCGACGAGGCTACATAGGCGAAAAACCAGCTCCAGTGCGACAGCGGCGTGAGCAGCAGGAACACCAGGTTGCCCATGATCTTGCTCTGAATCAGCGACGAGGAACTGTTGGCGAAGGCGTTTTGCAGCACGCTCATCATCACCAGCCCTGGCACCAGGAAGGCGGTGTAGGAAATCGTGTCGTAGACCTTGACGTGGTCTTCCAGCACATGACCGAAGATCAGCAGGTACAGGATCGCGGTGAGCACCGGTGCGGCCACGGTCTGGAAACCGACCTTCCAGAAGCGCAGGACTTCTTTGTAGAACAGGGTCCGCCAACCGGTCATCATGCAACCTTGTATGTTTTGCGCACTGCGGCGCGCGCTTGCTTGGGGCGGCCCTGCGGGCCCATGGCACCACTCCGGCGACGGAATCCCGGTGCTGGGTCATGATCTCGAGGACGTGTTTCTCGATGTCATGACGCAGCACCGCGATTCCGTCGCCGGGGTGGCTCCATGACCGGCTGGCGCACCCTGTTCTACAAGGAAGTGCTGCGGTTCTGGAAGGTCGGCTTCCAGACCGTCGCCGCACCGGTGCTCACGGCCATCCTTTACCTGCTGATCTTCGGCCACGTGCTCGAGGACCATGTAAAGGTCTACAACACGATCTCCTACACCGCCTTCCTGGTGCCGGGCCTGGTGATGATGAGCGTGCTGCAAAACGCCTTCGCCAACAGTTCCTCGTCACTGATCCAGAGCAAGATCATGGGCAACCTGGTGTTCCTGCTGCTCACGCCGCTGTCGCACTGGAGCTGGTTCTTCGCCTACGTGGCCTCGTCGGTGGTGCGCGGGCTGGTGGTCGGGTTCGGTGTACTGGTGGTGACATCGTTCTTTGCAGTTCCCAGCCTGGTCGCGCCACAGTGGATCGTCGCATTTGCGATCCTGGGCGCGGCGCTGCTGGGCACCCTGGGGCTGATCGCCGGCCTGTGGGCCGAGAAGTTCGACCAGCTGGCGGCGTTCCAGAATTTCGTCATCATGCCCATGACCTTCCTGAGCGGCGTGTTCTATTCCATCGGGTCGCTGCCGCCGTTCTGGCAGAAGGTGAGCCATGTGAACCCCTTCTTCTACATGATCGATGGGTTCCGTTTC
>JANOUM010000214.1:0-2053 GCA_031416855.1 Rhodoferax sp.
CATCAGCGCGTTGAAGAAGTCGCGGTGTTCGTTCATGCGCAAGAGCGAATAACCGAACATGCCGGGCGTGAGCTGCTGCGCGCCCACGCCCTTCTTGGCGGCCCAGCTGTGCGGTGTCTCCAAGAAGTTGAACCACTCGAATTCCATGCCGGTCATGACCTGAAAGCCCATTTTCTCGGCCCGCTTCAGCACCCGCTTGAGTGCCTGGCGCGGGCACTGGGCATGGGGCGTGCCGTCGGCATAGACGAATTCGCCCAGGAAGAAAGGCACCTTGTTGTCCCACGGTACATGGCGCGCGGTGTTCAGGTCCAGCCGCGCCAGCGCATCGGGAAAGCCGTGTTGCCAGCCGGTGGCGGTGGTGTTGTCGTAGGTCACATCCATCATGTCCCAACCGAGCACCACATCGCAGAAGCCGAACCCGCCTCCGGGGTACGGCTCGGCAGCCCCCAGAAACTTGTCGCGGTGCAGGTATTTGCCGCGCAGCACGCCGTCGATGTCGCTGACCGCCACCTTGACCTTGGTCGCGCCGGATTCCTGGATGGCGGCGACGGCGGGGTGCGTCTTGGGGGATTTTGAAGAGAGTGTCGCCATGGGGCTGCCTTTTTGCTTGCAAGTTCGCGAACCTGATCGGCGTTGCTGGTAGTCACGTTCGCGCTGACTGCGCACTGCCAAAACGTAGATGGTATCTGCCAAGGGATCGTACCGGTACCAGCCCCCACTAGGCCTCGTCTGCCTTTTGGGCCAAAGCTTCCCATGTCAACCCACATAAATCACCATTCTTGACGCCCGCACAGCCATCCATACAATGTATGTATGCGATTCGAGTGGGATCCCGTCAAGGCGGCTTCAAACGCCAAGAAGCACAAGGTCAGCTTTGAAGTGGCCAAGACGGTCTTTTATGACGACTTCGCCGTGCAGTTCTTCAACGACGAACACGCCATCGACGAAGACCGATTTCTTTTGTTGGGCATGACTTCAGCTAGCCGGCTTCTGCTTGTATGTCATTGCGAGAGGGAAGACGGCGACGTCATCCGCATTATTTCTGCGCGCAAGGCTACGGACACCGAGGCGCGATACTACCGAGGAGGGTGACATGAAAGCGGAGTACGATCTTTCAAAAATGCAGTCGCGTCGGAATCCCTATGCGTCGAAGCTCAAGAAGTCAGTCACCATGCGCCTCTCCGAGGATGTGGTTCAGTATTTCAAGGTGATGGCCACCGATGCCGGGGTTCCTTATCAGAGCCTCATCAATCTCTACCTCAGAGATTGCCTGGCCCAAAATCGCAAGGTCAAGATCGAATGGCCGAGTGCAGCTTGATCACGCTGCTTGCCCGAATCCGGTCTTGACGGCGTCATCCAGCAGGTCTCGCGAGGTGCCCTTCACCATCTTCGAACCAGATATCGGTGGCCGGCGAAGTGACGACTTTCACCACCTCGAAATAGGCGACGGCAATGCCACAGCGACTACGGCCTCTTGCGCAGGCCCAGCACCACCACGGCCCCCACCACGATCAAGGCCCCCGCAACTTGCACCGGCGCAATAGTCTGGCCCAGCACCAGCCACGCCAGCACCAGCGCGAAAACGGGCTCGACGTTCATGATGGCCGAGTTGCCCACCACGCCCAGCCGGGGCAACACGGTGAACATGATGGTGAAGCCCGTGCCGTAAAGGCAGGTGAGCGCCGCCAGGCCCCACCATCCGGCTGCGGCCTGCGGAAGGTGAAATCCGCCCTGCAGCGCCACCGTGCCCAGCGCGACCAGCCCTGCCATGCCCATCGTGGTGGCGGTGCGGACACGGCCGTCCACATTGCCCACTTCGTGCTGCGTCAGGACCAGCGCCAGGCCGAAGGTGCCTGCAGCCGCCAGTGCAAAGGCGACCCCCACCCCGATCCGCGCCCACTGGCCGGCGGCACCCAGGCCCGACGTCGCGCCAAACACATCCAGCGCCAGGGTCAGGCCCAGCAGGATCACCGGCATGGCCACCAGCAAGGGCCGGGCAGGTGGCTCGCGGTAGACCGCCCAGGCCCACAGCGCGGTCCAGATCGGGAAGGTA
>JANOUM010000215.1:0-3150 GCA_031416855.1 Rhodoferax sp.
CGCCGTCAGGTTGCCGGCCATCTGGTTCACGGAGTCGGTGAGGTCCTTCCAGACCCCTGACACACCCTTCACCTTGGCCTGGCCGCCCAGCTTGCCTTCAGTGCCCACTTCGCGCGCCACACGGGTCACTTCCGATGTGAATACCGCGAGCTGCTCGATCATGGAGTTCACCAGCTTGGCGGATCGCAGAAATTCGCCCTTCAGCGGCCGGCCGTCCACCTGCAGCTCCATCGACTGGCCCAGGTCGCCCTTGGCCACGGCGCCGATGGTCCGGGCGATGTCATTGGTCGGCCGCACCAGGTCGTCGATGAGCGTATTGAACGAATCGACTTGCTTGGCCCAGCCGCCCAGTGCGCCCGGTGACGACATGCGCTGCGCGAGCCGACCTTCTTTGCCGACCGTGACCTTCAACCGCTCTGCCTCGTCAACCACCCGTTCGGCATTGGCGATCGCCCGGTTGAAGAACTCGGCGATCCGCGCGTCCGTTCCGGTCCACTCATTGGGCAGGCGGGTCTTGAAGTCACCGCCCGCAAAAGCCATCATGGCCGCCAGGACGCGGCGCGATTTGGCATCCGCGCTG
Source organism: Rhodoferax sp. (assembly GCA_031416855.1). Taxonomy (GTDB): domain Bacteria; phylum Pseudomonadota; class Gammaproteobacteria; order Burkholderiales; family Burkholderiaceae_C; genus CAISIP01. The sequence continues at coordinate 581 of JANOUM010000215.1, forward strand.
CCGTCGGGTGTGACCGGCGGCTCGCCGTGAACGGCATCGGAGTCATTTCCGTTGCGGGTGCCGCCCCCGTTCCCGCCAGACCCCTTCGAGCGGATGGAAAGGGGCTTGGCAGGCTTCTTCCTGAGCTGGGTTTCTGTCTGTTCCATCTTGACTCCACTGGATAAACCGACCTTCTCGTCAAATTGTAGGACGAAGCCTGGCGAAGCCTGGGGTCAGGTCTTGCCTTTTGCCTCCTCGAGCTGCGGGGAATCTGCGGTCAAGTCTCAATACTGTTCGGATCGAGTTGCTAGCCCTGAGCCTGTCGAAGGGCTGACCGGGCTTCGACAGGCTCAGCCCGCACCGAGTGCGCCAAAGCCAATAGTTTGAGCATCCCGATCCCGCGCGTGGGCCCGGCGTTCCCGAAGAAACGAATTTGCGCTACAAAGTGAACGGCAGCGCCGCTATGACCGACAAGTCATTGGCGCGAACTCGCGGTGATCGCGTCATCGCTGGGTGTGCCCGCTATTGAGCATGGTCGGGGAATCGTCGGCGACATTGGTGAGCGCAGCGATGCGCATCCCGTTTGTGAGATCGAGTCAAATTCGACGCTTCCCATGGCGCTGCTGTTCGTCAACTATTTTGGAGCAAGCCCGAAGCCATGGCAGTACGCAAGAGTGAGGATGGGGTGTTTCCCAACGCGGCCGGAATCGATGTTGGCGCATCGAGCCATTGGGTGGCGGTGGCGGTGGCGCCCCACCTGCAACAGGAGTCAGTGCGCGAATTCGGCGTGATGACCGACCACTTGAACGCCCTGGCCACCTGGTCGTGCGTGCGGCCTGGCGCCCTGAAGGCGAGGTCTGCGTCGTGCGCGCCGTGGCCCGCCAGCGCGAGGTGCTGCTCACAGAGCAGGCCAGCTGGGTGCAGCGCATGCAAAAGGCACTGGTGCAGATGAACATCCAACTCACAACCGAGGTGCTCACCGATGTCATGGGCATGACTGGTCAGGCGATCATTCGCGCCATCGTGGCCGGCGAGCGCGATCCGAAGGTGCTGGCCCGCCACCGCCACAGCCGTATCAAGGCCAGTGCCGAGGAGATCACCAGCGCCGAGGAGATCACCATAGCGCTGACCGGGAACTGGCGCGATGAGCACTTGTTCGTGCTGCGCCAGGCACTCGCGATGCACGACGATATTGCCGGCCATCTGGGCGAATGCGATGCGAAGCTGCAAACCCTGCTGGTCGAGTTGGGCCAGCGCAAGGTAGACCTGGGCAAGGCTCCACGCGCCAACAGCAAGCTGCGCCTGGAATTTGATGCCCGCCAGATTCTGGCCAACTGAGCTGGGGTGGACCTCAAGCGCATCAAAGGGTTGGGTCTGGCCGCGGCGATGAAAATTCTCTCGGAGTTTGGCCCAGGCCTGAGTCACTTCGCCAACGTCAAGCAGTTTTGTTCCTGGCTGGGTCTATGTCTCGGCACCAAGATCAGCGGGGGCAAGGTGCTGTCGGCCAAAACCAAGCGACCAGCCAACCGGGTGCGCCATGCGCTGAAGATGGCCGCGATGAGTCTGTCACACGGCGGCTCGGCGCTTGGCGCGTTTTACCGCAGCACACAAACTCGCACGCATGGTGTACTTCATGCTGACCCGTGGCGAGGACTTCGTTGCCAAAGGGCCGCAGCACTACGAAGATCAGCAGCGCCAGCGCTCCATCGCCGCCCTCAAGCGCCGCGCCACCGAACTGGGGTTTCCCCTCAATCCGACAACGGGCGCCGCGTAAAGTCACCCGGGTTCAGTTTTGTTTCTGGTGAGACCTGATCCCAGAAGCCCCCGCTAACAAAAGGCAAGACCTGGCCCCAGCACAGACCAAAGGCAAGACCTGACCCCAGCACCTGGTGCTGGTGCTTTGTCATGCCGGACTTGATCCGGCATCCATGGTTTGCTGGTGCTGCAACCCCGGAGCCGATCCGGGGCCGCAGTCACAGGGCTAAAGCGAACAGTATTGAGATCTGACCCCAGCACACATGCATGAAGGCAAGACCTGACCCCAGCACACTCTGTTCGCTTTGTCATGCCGGACTTGATCCGGCATCCATGGTTTGCGGGTGCTGCAACCCCGGAGCCGATCCGGGGCCGCAGTCACGGGCTAAAGCGAACAGTATTGAGACCTGACCCCTCGCGGTGATCAGGAATCGACTGACGCGCTCCAGCGTTCACCCCAGGCGTTTTCGATCGCCTGGCGATCATGTTTGCCTGGCCGCCCCTGGCGCAGGGTGAGGGCGGGCTCCGTCCCCATGCGCCGCTGCTCCACGGCTTCGGCGCGCGCGTTCAGGCTTGCCTCGGTTTCCTGGTATAGCAGCTGGGCCACTGGCGCGCTGGCGCGTTTGTCGCTCAAGCCCCGAACCAGAAGGCTGCGTGTGCCGTCGCGCTGGCGCAGGTCGACCGTGTCGCCCACACGCACGTCGCGTGCCGGTTTGGCCTCCAGGCCGTTCACCTGCACCCGGCCCTTGTGGATGTCGTCCGTGGCCAGGGAGCGTGTCTTGTAGAAGCGCGCGGCCCAGAGCCATTTGTCGATGCGGACTTTTTCCATGACGCGT
>JANOUM010000216.1:0-5758 GCA_031416855.1 Rhodoferax sp.
GAGCCCGGGGTTGCAGCACCCGCAATCCATGGATCCCGGGTCGAGCCCGGGATGACAGCCTTGGTGGTAGGGTTGTCATTGCGGGGCGGTAGGGTTGTCATTGCGATCAACGGTTGTCATTGCGGCCCCGGATCGAGCCCGGGGTTGCAGCACCCGCAATCCATGGATCCCGGGTCGAGCCCGGGATGACAGCCTTGGTGACATGGATCCCGGGTCGGGCGCGGGATGACAAGCAGGGGGCGGGGGCGCTCATGTGGTGGCGACCGGGTGGGGGCTTGTGTTGCCTATAAAAATCTGGTCCATGCGGCCCCACTGGAAATCGCGCAACAGCTGCTTCAATCGGCCTTCCATCCTGTCTATGTTGACGTAGTGGCGAAACCGGGTCTTGCTGCTGATGCCCTCCACCCGCGGCTGGGCGCTGTCGATCTCCCATGGGTGGAAGTAAAAAATGCCGGCTTGCTGGTCCACGGTATTCACGCGGTTCAGCATCCAGCGCGACAAGGCATACGGCAGCAGGCGAAAGTAGCCCCCTCCGCTGGACGGGAAGTTGCGGTTGAACATGCGCAACGTGGTGATGGGCACCTCGACCAGCCCGGGGCGCACCTGGTAGGCGTGGCGCGGTGAATCCGGCATGCCATAGTGGTCATGCTTGATGGGGTAGACGCTGGAGCTGTAGCGATAACCCGCCCGCAGCAGGCAATCAAAGGCCCACAAGTTGCCTTCGCCGATCGAAAAGCTCGGGGCGCGGTACCCTTTGACTTCGACGCCGCCGATATCTTCCAGGATCGATTTGGCACTTTGGATGTCGGCGAAAAAAGCCTGCTCCGACAAATCACTGGCGCGCTCGTGGCCGTAACCATGGCTGGCCAGCTCATGCCCGGCATCGACGATCTGCCGCACCAGGCCCGGATAACGCTCCGCTACCCAGCCCAAGGTGAAGAACGTCGCCTTGGTTTGCCCATCGGCCAGCATCTGCAAAATGCGGCCCACATTGCGCTCGACCCGGCATTCGCGCGACTCCCAGGAAGACCGTGGGATATGCGGGGCAAATGCCGAGACCTGGAAATAGTCTTCGACATCGATGGTCAACGCGTTGGTCAGCGGCAATGGGGCCATGTCAGCAACCGTCAGCGTTTCAGCGAAGTCACCAGCTTCTGCATCATCCCGAGGATTTCGGTGTTCACGCGTTCCAGGCGCAACAAGCTGCGCTCCAGCCGCTGCAGCCGGTCTCCCTGCTGCTCCGCACCCAGGCTGGCCAACTGGCTCGACATGCCGTCCATGACCGCCCCCGCGCCCTGCAACTTGGCCAGGTCAATATCGACCAGCAAGTCCGGGCCGGTGTGGTGGCCAATGCTGTCGACAAAGCCACGGCTGGATGCCTTGCCCGCCCCGCCACCGGCCTCGTCGCGCATTTCGTTGACCACCTCGTCCACGTCCTCGACAGCCAGGTTCTCCTTGTTGCCGAGAAACCCCAGCAACAACAGACGGTCGCACACCGAATTGATGCGCCGGGGTATGCCGGCGGTCGCCTTGTAAATGGCCTCGACTGCGCCAGGACCGAACGTGGGACGCCCGGTCCCGCCCGAACATTTCAGGCGGTGCTCGATGTAGCCGCTGGTCTCTTCGCCGTCCAGCGGCCCGATGTGGCAGGTGGCCGTCACGCGCTGGCGCAGTTGCTGCATGTTCGGATGCTGCAGGATGTCGCGGAACTCCGGCTGGCCCACCAGGAAGGTCTGCAGCAAGGCCTGCCTGCCAAACTGGAAGTTGGACAACATGCGCAGTTCTTCAACCGCCCGCGAAGTCAGGTTCTGCGCCTCATCCACGATCAGCAAGCTGCGTTTGCCTTCGCTGACCTGGGTGACCAGGAACGCCTCCAACGCCATCAACAGATCGGCCTTGGACACATCCTTGACGCGCACACCAAACGCGGCACCCACCATGCGTAGCGTATCTTCGGCATCGAGTTGGGTGCTGACCAGGTTCGCCGCCGTCACCGCGCTTGCGTCCATGCTTTCCAGCAGGCCGCGCACGATCGTCGTCTTGCCAGCGCCGATCTCACCCGTGATGACGATGAATCCTTCGTTGCGCAGCAAGCCGTATTCCAAATACGCCTTGGCGCGTCGGTGCTGCTTGCTGCCGAAATAGAAGCTGGGGTCAGGGTTGAGTTGAAAAGGCTTGCTGGCAAGCCCGTAAAAACTTTCGTACATGGATCAGAACCGCACCTGCAGATTGCCGGTGACCGCGGTTTCCGAGTAAGGCGTCGCGGTGCTGTCGAAGATAACCCGGCGTGCGCCCACGCTGGCGCTGGTATCACGGGTCAGCTGGGTGGACAGATTGACGTTGAAGGTCTTCGATGAGGTGCCTGCGTTTGTGTTGGATCCTGAGGTGGCTTGGCGCGCAGCAGCGACCGAGACAACAGACTTGGCCGTGAGGCGGTAAGCGTAGTTGGCGCTCAATCCATTCTGGGTCACCGCACTGGCCGTCAGAAAGTCATCGGCGGCTGTTGACAAGGTGTCGAGCCTGGTGTTGTGGGACCGTGTGACAAACATCGACAAGGTGCTGCGGGCGCCAAACAGGGCAAACGACAATTGTTGCGAGCGTTGCAGCGACACGGACGACGACAAGAACCCACCTATCGCCGACGCATTGGGCCTAACCCCGTTTGCCAACAAGAACGCGTTGTATTGTTCGCGTTTGACGGCGTCCAGCTCGGCGGCGGCAAACTGGCTAGTCAACAGGTCGTACAACGAAGGTGGCTGAACGCCAGCCCCTTGCGCCGGGCTCGACGAGACGCCGCGTGAATCACTGAAAGTCCAGGCCGTGTTGGACGTCCGATAGCCCAACACCACGGCGTGCGTGGCGCCATACAACTGCCTGTTTCGGGTCACCGTGACGCTGGTGCGCTTGGACGGCACCCAATTGATGCCCAAGCCAGAAAAACCGCGGGTGTCTTGGTCCAGCGAGACCCGCAGATCCGGATTCGGTGTCCACGTCCCGCCCAGGGCCACAAAGTCGCTTTGTTGTCCGTTCAAGGCGGAGAAGTCGTTCGATTCATGTCCGATCCGCGTGTAAGCCGCCCAGCGCTCATTCAACGCATATTGCAGCCGTCCATTGATCGCGGAGGAACTGGTCGACCGGCCGGCGCCGCTGTAAGCAACAACCTGGTGGTTGGCATCCAAACCCCACGACAAACCGTAGCTCGATTGGCCACCGCTGAGCCTCAGCGATGCATCACGTTGCTCGCTGTCGGCGGCGGCCGCCGACGCACTGCTCAAACTCGCGATGCTGTAGCGCGCCTCGTAGGTCGCCAAGCCGGCAATTTGGCCGCGAATGTACGGGGAGAGCCGGTACACGGAGGTCTCGGTGCTGTTGCCACCCGCCAGGACTCCTCCGCTGCTGGGCTTGCCAAACGCGGAAATCGCCTGCTGGCTGATGCTCCCGCTGAAGTCCAAAAAAGCCCAGTTGTCGACCGCCTCCAGCGTTCCAGCAGCGGTCAGGCTATTCTGGGATTGCCTTGCAGATGTGTTGTTTGCATACAGTGACTCGGTCAGTGCATAGTCGATAGACCCTCGGATCCAGCCACCGCTACTGCTGATTCGGATGCCAGGGCTGACCTGTGTGATCAACTCTGACCGCTTGTTCGCATTGTCAAGGCGTACGTTGTTGGTAAAGGTTTCTGCAACCGACACCCTGGGAACGATCGTGATCTTCGAGGCCAATGCAATGGCAGGTGTCTCCTGGGCAACAACCGATGTCGGCAAGAGCGATGCGCAAAGCAGGCTCACTGCAGCACCTGCAACCCCACACCATGGCACTTGCCGGGGCGCTGTCGGCAAGCAGATCGTCGCGCAGTTCATGACCAACGGGCAGGCGGCCTAGTCCGGCTTGTTGCCGTAACCGTAGCCATAATTTTGGCCATATCCATACCCATAACCGCCGGTCATGGTGCTGCGCGCCTGGTTGAGAACCATCATCTTGACCGGGCAGGCCTCGATGGTCGAAAGCGCCTCCTGGACATCGGACCGAAGGGTCTTTTCCGCCTGGACCACCATCACGATCTGGCCCATATGGCTGGCAAGAACTCGCGACTCAGTGGTCAACAACAACGGCGGCGAGTCGAACACAATGATCCGGTCGGAGTACCGCTTGCTCATGTCAACCAATAACCTGGTCATGGCGTCACTGGCCAGCATTTCGGTGGCGCGCTCATGCGGCGTGCCACTCGGCAGAATCGTGAGTTTGTCGATGTTGGTCCTCAGTAACATGGTCGACAGATCAGCTGAGTCACCGGCCAGCAAATCCAGCAAGCCTGGGCCGGGCGACAGACCCAGCACCCGAAGGATTGAAGGCCGCGCGACATCGGCGTCCACCAGCATGACCGTGTTGTCAAACTCAGCCGCGATGCTGATGGCCAGATTGATCGCCGTGAAACTCTTGCCCTCACCGGGTACGGAGCTGGTCACCATAATCAGATTGCCGTTGGCGATCACCGTGGCGCCCCTGCCCATGGCGTTGCTGATAAGCGGGCGCTTGATCACACGGTATTGGTCGGCGATTTGGGAGCGCGGTGCGGTTGGGCTGACAATCCCGGCTGCCGCAAGGGCATCCAGGTTGATCTCTACGCGCTGCGACGTCTGGACGGGTGCGGCCGCCTCTTCGGCCGGCGCTGCCGCAACTTTGGCGACCTGCGCGACTGGCTCCATCACAGGCGACGGGCGGCTGGCCTCTGAAGCAGCTGGCTCAGGCATCGCCGCTCCCGCACGGCGCAGTTGTTCCAGCCGTTGGGTGGCCTGCTCGATCAAACTGCTCATACCTGGTTCACCTTGCCGTTCGCCCGAGAAAGGTCAACACAACCACGGCGATCACAAAAATACCCACAAGACCACTGGAGGCTAGCCCAAACAGCCGCAGATCCCGGCGGTCTCGCAGGCGTGCGTTATCCGTTCGAACGAGGGTGACCACGCCCAACACGGGCAATCCAATCGTGTTGCGGACGGCCCGGGCATCAAAAAATACGGCGCGAAGCTGGCTCAATATGAATGACACGGCCAGACCGGCACCGACGGCCGCCAACAACGCAACCGGCATCAACAACAAACGGTTGGGCGCGACCGGCCTGTCGGAAGCGCGCGGTGGATCGATCAGACGGAAATCCGCAATGCCCGATGCGGTTTCGAGCTCTCCCGACATGCCCGCCTGCTCACGCCTGGAAACCAGATCTTCATAATTCTTTTTGTGAATTCCATAGTCCCGGTTGAGTTGGGCGAATTCACCCTCGATCTGCGGAGAAGTCTTCAACTGTTCGCGCGCACGCGCAAACCTTGACTCGTACTCGCTCACCCTGGCTTTCAGTGATGCCACTTGAACCTCGGACGCAGCCATCATCCGTCCCAACTCTTGTGCTGCCAGGCTTGCACCGCCACCAGACGATGCGCTGGGCGGATTTGCCATCGCCGCCTTGCGCAGCTCTAACGTCTCTTTGCGCTTTTGGTCTTCGAGGTCTTTCAGTAACCGACGGGTATTGGCAACATCGGGGTGTTGCTCCGTGAACCGCTGCAGCAAGGCATCGAGGTTTTGCTTCTGGGCTGAGATTCGCGCATCGATTTCGGGGGTCGACACCTGAATCGCGGACTCCTGAAGAATGCTCCTGGAAGTCAGGTTCGCAGTTTGGGACTTTTCCGCCTCCAACTGCTTCTTTGCGGCATCGCGGGCGTTTTCCGCCTCACGAAGCTCAAGGCGGGCCTGATTGAGTTGACCG
>JANOUM010000217.1:0-1756 GCA_031416855.1 Rhodoferax sp.
GGGCATCGAGCCGAACCCCTGAGCAACATGCAACAAGAAGGTACGCCATGACCACCCTGAGCCCCACCGACTCCGCCTTCCTGTGGCTGGAAACGCGCAACCAGCCGATGCACGTGGCAGGCCTGAACATCTACTCCCCGCACGAAGGTGCCGGCCCGGACTTCGTCGCCAAACTGTTGGCGCAGTGGGGCGCGTATCTGCATGCGGTGCCGCCTTTCAACCAGCGCCCGGCCCGGCGCATGGGCCTGTGGCATTGGGAGGAAGACAAGGAGTTCGAGCTCGACTACCAACTGGCGCTGAACATCACCACCAGCGGCTATGGCGACAGGCTCGGTTTCGGCTACACCGCCATGCTCGACTACACCGACGAATCGATCAACGAGCTTGAACTGGCCCTGGCGGCGCCGCCTCTCGTGGCCGCACGACCAGCCGCCGCACGCAAAAAGCCGGTGGCCCGCGCTGCCGGCGCGCAAGCGCCACCTGCTGTGCGGGCCAGGCGCGGTGCGCCCACCGTGCGTACTCCCCGGCGCAAGGCATCACCATGAAGAGCGCCGCCGTATCGTCCGCGCGCCTGTGGCGCCGCGCCTTTGCGCTCGCAGCCACCCTGGTGCTGGCCCTGGCCATCGCCTTGTTTGTCCAGTGGTGGCGCGCACGGGATGCCTCGTCACCGACAGCGGCGCCGGTCGGCGATGCGGAAGCCAGCACCGCAAGTGCCAACGCCGCCACCGCGAAGTCGCTCGATCTGGCCGACGCGCGCGGCTTCGAAGACGCCAAACGCGGCTTCCTGGCCCTGCCCAGCGGCAAGGTGCTGGCGGCCGACGGCAGCACCGTGTGGGACTTCGACCGGTTCCGATTCCTGGAAGGCGAGGCGCCCCCGACGGTCAACCCGAGCCTGTGGCGCCATGCCAAGCTCAACAACCAGGTCGGGCTGTTCAAGGTCGTCGACGGCATCTACCAGTTGCGCGGCTTCGACCTGGCCAACATCACGCTGATCGAGGGCCAGACCGGATGGATCGTCGTGGACACGCTGACGACGCAGGAGACAGCCGCCGCGGCCATGGCATTTGCGCGCCAGCACCTGGGCAACAAGGCGGTGTCGGCGATCGTCTTCTCGCACAGCCATGCCGACCACTTCGGTGGTGCGCTGGGCATCGTCTCGGCCGAGGAGGCGGCGCGGCGCAAGCTGCCGATCGTGGCGCCCGAGGGTTTCCTGCAAGAGGCCACGAGCGAGAACATCCTGGTCGGCCCGGCCATGGGGCGGCGGGCAACGTTCCAGTTCGGCAACCAGTTGCAGGCCTCCAGCAAGGGCCTGGTCGACGCCGGTCTGGGCAAGGGCCTGGCGCTGGGGCGCATCGGCATCCTCGCGCCCAACAGGGTCGTGGACAGGACGCCGCAGGAGATGACGATCGACGGCGTGCGTTTCGTGTTCCAGCATGTGCCGGCCTCCGAGGCGCCGGCAGAACTCGCGTTCTACCTGCCGGATTTCAAGGCCTATTGCGGCGCGGAGATCCTGACACAGAGCATGCACAACCTGTATACCTTGCGCGGAGCCAAGGTGCGCGATGCACTGCGCTGGTCCGGCTACATCGACGACGCGCTGCAGCGCTTTGGCGGCGCCGAGGTGTTCTTCGCCAGCCACCACTGGCCGGTCTGGGGCAATACGCAGATCGTCGACTTCATGAAGAAGCACCGCGACAGCTACCGCTACATCCACGACCAGACGGTGCGTTTGCTCAACGCCGGCATGAAACCGCAC
>JANOUM010000218.1:0-2289 GCA_031416855.1 Rhodoferax sp.
CGTGCCGAATTGCGCCAGACCGCCCAGGTCGCCGAGCAACTGGGACGCCCGGGCCAGAACATCATCGACGCCCGCGCCGCGCCGCGCTTTCGCGGCGAGGTCGAGCCGCTGGACCCGGTTGCCGGCCATATCCCGGGCGCGCTCAACCGGCCATTCGCCGGCAACATCGGACCCAGCGGTTGCTTCAAGCCCGCAGCAGTGCTGAAATCGGAGTTGCTCGCACTGCTGGCCGGCCGCGATCCGGCCACCGTGGTGCACCACTGTGGCAGCGGCGTGAGCGCGGTGCCGAACATCATCGCCATGGAAATCGCCGGCCTGGGCCGCCAGGCTCTGTACGCCGGCAGCTGGAGCGAATGGTGCAGCGACCCTGCGCGGCCGGTCGCGCAGGGCTGAGGCAGGGGCGCTTCTCTCCCATCTGCTTGAACGCACTGACTGCGAAACAAGCCTGAGCCAACCCCGCAGCAGGAATCAGCCACCCGGCGGCGGCGGCTTGCCGCCAGGACCGGGAACAAGTCGGGCGCGCAAATCGGCGTCCAGGCCAGGCGTCGCGTGCATGTCGGTATCGACCAGGCCGGCGTCGATGTCACGCTTGGCCTGGACGATCACGGGGTCGGGTGCCGCAGCAACAGCATCGGTCGATTGGTCGCGCTCGTGCGGCAGCGCCAGACCACTGGCTGGCCGCGCTGGTCCCTTGCCGCTTCGCGGCGGGGTGGCAGTTTGCCGTCCGACCGGACGGCGTGGTCGCGGGTTCAGCGGCATGTGGCAAGCACTTGTTCAACAGCGGCTTGTCGGCCCGACCGCCAAAAAGGATACTCAGGATGCGCCATCGACACGATTCCACGCGTCGCGCACCGCATGCCGCGCGCTGTCCCAGCGCAGCGTGGATGAACCGTTGCCGGTATTCCACCGCTGCGACATCTCGGGCTCCATTTCGTCAAACGAGCGACCCGGGTAACGACTGAACGCATCAACCCCAAAGCCGTAGGCCGGGCCATAGTCGTCATAACTCGAACCGCGTTCAACATACGGGCGCTCGCTGTAGTTGCTGCTCCAGTAGGCGTCCTCCTGTGTCGGATCGATCGCCTCGGCCACGCTCTTGCCTGCCAGCCCGCCGATCACGGCACCCACCGCGGCACCGACGATCGTTCCGACCGGCCCGACGACAGTGCCCGCAGCTGCACCGGCTGCCGCTCCGCCCAATGCGGCACCGACCCCCGTGCCAACCGGGTGAGCGCCGGGGGCACCTGAAATCGGATCAAGGTTGGCGTGGTACTCCCGTGTTTCGTTGCTGTTGTTCATGCTGTTTCCTTGTGTTGATGAAATGGATAAACGGTAAGTACCATCAGCGCGCAGTGCCGCGCCTCACGAGACTCACGATTGCCAACAGGATGGCGGCCCCGACCAACGAGACCAGCAGGGCTGGCAGGCTGAAGTTGTCCTGGTTGATCGTGCCGACGCCGACCAGTGGCGAGATGAACCAGCCGCCAACCATGGCACCGACGATGCCAACGACGACATTGAGAAACATGCCTTGCTGGTCGTTGGTTTTCATCATGATGCTGGCGAGCCAACCGATGACACCGCCCACGATCAGCCAGATGATGAAGTTCATGACGCTTTCTCCTGAATGTTGCTTGGTGTCCCGAACGGAATGAGCAGGACTTGAGCCACCATTTTTTCGCCGACGCCAGGACGCGTCTGTGCGACTGCGCACATGATCCGCGTCGTTTGCCGATCAAAGAGAATGGCCATTTTGCAAGTGGCCGGACCGGCAATCACGCCCCAAGCAGGTGTGACCTGTAGGCGAATGCGCGCATCAGACCCAGCGTCCGCCGCCGTTACGGTTCACCAGCGCAGCGGCCAGCCTGATCCAGGTCGGTCGGGGTACGTTCCCAGCCAGGGTGGCCAGCAGCCGCGGCAACATGGCGGCCAAGATCGCTGGCGAAATGACCCGGTGCCAGGGGCGACCCCAAGCCAATACACCGCCCAGCACGAATGCCCCCAGGACCAACCGCCAAGGGTTTCGTTGCGCCATCGGCCACAGTGTCGCGTCCAGTGCGCTTGCGGCCAGCGAGGCCGCCACTGGCAAGGGGCTATGGGCAACCCATTCGTCGACACCTTGCACAAGGGGGCGTGTTCCCGGGCTCGACTTCAAATGGCCCCACAGCCTGCCCAGCCACCCGGTGGTGCGCGACCCGGCAATCGGCTTGACGGGGCCACGTCCGGCCCGCATGGCCAGGCGCAGTTGGCCTCGGGTTTCTGCCAGGCGGTCACACGCGTCACTCGCGC
>JANOUM010000219.1:0-2116 GCA_031416855.1 Rhodoferax sp.
CAACGCCGTGACCTCGCTGCGAGTGATCGGCGACGCCGACTGGCAGGACATCGTGGCGCGCACCAGCAGCCTGATGCGCCTGATGCTCGGCTCGCCCCTGTTCGTGGCGGAACACACCAGCACCCGCGACCAGACCCTGCATGCGATCGAGGCACTGGCGCGGCGCGCCGGGTGCAGCGAAGAAGCGGTGGCGCACCAGTTGCTCGAACGCATGCATGCCAGTACCGGGGCCCTCGCCGTCGCGGGACACTGGTTGCAGGGCCGCGGCCGCGGCGAGCTGTACCGCCAGCTCGGACTGCGCGCGCCGGCGGCGTGGACGCGGGCAGTGCAGGTGCGCAAACTGGCCCTGCCGATGTACCTGGCCAGCCTGGCGCTCGGAACGGCCTGCCTGCTGGATTGGCTGCTACCGGATCTGCCGGACCTGCCCGACCTGATGGCGGGCGGCGGCGCCGTCTGGCTGGCGCTGGGGGTCGGGCTGCTGGCGCTGTTTCCCGCGTCGGAAGCGGTTGTCGCCCTGGTCAACCGCCTGATCAGCGAACTGGTGCAGCCCAGCCATCTGGCGCGCCTGGCGCTGGCCGACGGCATCCCACCTCAGCAGCGGGTGATGGTGGTGGTGCCGGCGATGCTCAGCAGTGATGCCTCGGCCGCCGAACTGGCGCACCGCCTGCAGCTGCATTACCTGGCCAACCCGGAGGCGTGCGCACAGTTTGCCATCCTCAGCGACTGGGTCGACGCGCCGACGGCACAGCTGCCGGGCGACGCGGACCTGCTGGCCCTGGCCGTGGCGCAGGTCGACGCACTCAACCTGCGCTACCCGATCGCGAGCGAGGTGCCACGCTTCATCCTGTTGCACCGGCCGCGCATCCATTGCGAGACCGAGCAGTGCTGGATCGGATGGGAACGCAAGCGTGGCAAGCTGGAGACGCTGGTGGAAGCGCTGGCGACCGGCCGGGGCGGGCCGTTTCTGGACCTTGGGCGTGCATCGCGCATGGCTGCGGGCACCCGGTATGTGCTCACACTGGACAGCGACACGCGGCTTCCACCGGGGCGCTTGCGCGAGCTGGTGGGCGTGGCGGCACATCCCGACAACGAACCGCGGCTGGATGCCGGCGGGCGCAGGGTGGTGGCTGGTTATGGCATCTTGCAGCCGCGGGTGGTGACGCCCCTGCCCGAAGGCGTCGAAGTGACCCTGTTCCACTGGCTGTTCGCGGGCCAATGCGGCACCGACCCCTACAGCGCGGCCACCTCCGAGGTCTACCAGGACCTGTTTTCCGAGGGTACCTTCACCGGCAAGGGGCTGCTCCATGTGTACGCCGTCCACGCGGTCCTGTCAGGCCGCCTTCCGCAGGGGCGGGTGCTCAGCCACGACCTGCTGGAGGGGTCGATCGCGCGTTGCGCCGCCACCACCGACATCACGCTGATCGAGGACGCCCCGTTCCACGCCGACGTGGCTGCGTCGCGCGTGCATCGCTGGACGCGCGGCGACTGGCAACTGCTGCCCTTTCTGTTGCAGCCCCGGCGCTACCCGACGCGTGCGATCAACCGCTGGAAGATGTTCGACAACCTGCGCCGATCCCTGGTGGCGCCGATGTCGCTGGCTCTGCTGCTGCTTGCGTTGGGTGGCGTCGGCGTGTCGCCGTGGGCCGCGCTGGCGCTGGTGGTGGCGGCCTACTGCGCCGGACCCCTGATGGGTGCAGTGGCCGGTTTCTCGCCCAGCCGCGACGATATCGCCAAGCGACACTTCTATCGCGAAGCCGGCATGGACCTGTGGCGCGTGGCCTGCAGCACGGCCTGGCACCTCGCGCTGCTGCTGCACCAGACGCTGCTGTCGGTCGATGCCATCGTGCGGGCGCTCTACCGCATGCTGGTCAGCCAGCGCCACTTGTTGCAGTGGACCACCGCAGCGGCCGCACAGGCACGCGCCAGCACGGTGTTGATCGTTCTGCTGCGGACCCACTGGACGGTTCCGGTCGTAGCGGCAGCGTTGCTGCTGTCGTTGCTGGCCGCTGGCACGCCGGACCCGGCACTGACAGGGGCCCTGTGCCTGTTGTGGGCTGGCACACCGGTGTGGATCTGGTGGGTCAGCCGGCGCCGCCCGGCGCGCGCCGATGCCGCG
>JANOUM010000220.1:0-9747 GCA_031416855.1 Rhodoferax sp.
GGGGCGTTGGCCAGTGCAAGTTCGAGTTCGTCGACCGCAGCGGCGCCAAACTCTGCCGGACTGCTCCAGATCGGCCCGTCTTGCAGCCGCGACGGGATGGTGCGCGCGGTGGAACCCGTCGCCTTCAGGCCCAGCATTTCCGGCATGGAAAACCAGGCCGGCGCGGAGCGGCCGAATCGCTCGGCAAACGCGATCGCGACACTGTCGAAGCGGTGTTGCTGACCGGTCGCCCGGTACAGGTCGAACAGGGCTGCGCTGCAAATTTCGATCTGGTCACGACGCAGGTCGTCCGCCTTGAGCGCTTCGAGCAACGCGGATTCGGCGCCGTCGTTGTCGCCGTTGGCAAAACGGATTGCCGCCTCTTCCAGATCACCATCGTTGACCGCCTCGACGGTTTCGACCCCGAACGACTTCGAGTTGGCAAAAGCTGCGGGCTCCGGGCGGCTCGCCGAGGGGCGCGGCGGCGCTGGCGGCTTGGCCGGAGCGGGTGCCGGTGCCGCACCGAACATCGACACCACCTGGGTCGGCATGAATTCAGCCACCTCTGCCCCGCTAGCCTCAGGCATCATTGCGGCGAGTTTGGTGGCCGCGTAGCTGATATCGGTGACCGACGCCCCGGAGCGCGGCGGCAACGCCACCGGTGCTGCCTGTTCCGGCCAGCCCGGGCTGCCCTTGGCCGCGGCATCGGCACTGCCAGCTGCTGCCGGTTTTGCGGTATCCGTCCTGCCCTGCCACCACTGGTTGGACATCTGGGCCTCGATCTCGTCGATCTTCTTGATGGTGCTGGCGCGTTCGCCCGGGTTGGATGGCAGGCTGCTCTGGAAGTAGGACGGCCGGCCGGCCAGGTCCGGGTTGCCGGCGCCCGGGTCGCGGTTGCGCAATTTTCGCAACTGGTCGAACTCCCGCTTGCGGACAAAGTCATTTTGCCGCTTGCGCTCGATCATTTCCTTGAGCGCTTGCTTGCTGTAGCCGTTGTCGGGTTCGGCGTCCTGCTTGTCGAGGTCGGTCCAGTTGGTGGTCGGATTGCGGACGAACTTCGCCACTTTGGACAGCAAACCGGAGTTGATGTTGTCTTTGGTGGCCATGGAACAACGCCTCGATGGAAGAAATTCTAGGCGGTTTCGGGGCAGTGGCGCTGCGGCGTATGTCGGCGGACCTAGTCGCCAAACATTTTTTGTTTGAGTTCCCGGCGTTGCTGGGCTTCCAGGGACAAGGTCGCAGTAGGCCGGGCCAGCAGGCGCCCGACACCGATCAGCTCACCGGTTTCGTCGCAATAACCGTAGTCGCCGGCGTCGATGCGGGCGATCGACTGCTCGATCTTCTTCAGCAGCTTGCGCTCCCGGTCCCGCGTGCGCAGTTCGAGCGCATGTTCTTCCTCGATCGTGGCCCGGTCGGCCGGATCGGGGACTACAACAGTGTCTTCCCGCAGGTGCTCGGTGGTTTCTCCCGCGCTGTTGAGGATGTCCTGTTTGAGCAGCGCCAGCTTCTGCCGAAACGCCGCCATCTGCTTGTCGTTCATGTACTCCGAATCGGGCATGGCCAGCAATTCGGCGTCGGTCAACTGGTCGGCTGGCTTGGTCCGCCAGTTGTTGGCCAGTTTCGGATCCTTTTTGGCGGCCGAAGGCAGCGGGGGCACGATCAGCGGGGCGGTGGCCAGTTGCATGTAGCTGGCCTTGGCGGCTGTCGAAGCGACCGACTGGGCCATGGAGGGGACCGTCAGTGATGCCAGGCGCGAAGATGGGCGGCCAGGTCGCTGCGTGAGTGCGGTGGTGGATGGCGCTGCCGCGACGGGTGCGGCGGCTTGCGGCTGGCTCGCCGCAGGTACGGCGGCAGTGCTGGTGGACGGCCTGGCCTTGGCGGGTGCGGTCACGGGTGTCGCGCCGGCCCCCTTGGTGGAAACAGAAATCTTGCTGGGGCTGACGGTGGGCATTTTGACCTTGGGGGATTCCGGTTTGGCGGCTGTCTTCGGAGCTGGCTTGGAGGCTTGCTTGGCGGCCGGCTTGGGGACCGGTTTCGCAGCGGGTTTGGAAGGGGGAGTCTTGGCCGCAGACGGCTTTTCGGCGACCTTCGCAGGCACCGGCTTGGTCGTACCTGCTGGTTTGGTTGGTTCAGTGGTCTTCCCGGGTTTCGCTTTCACTTCTTGACTCCTCGCAGGATCTTCCAGCAGTGGCAATCGGATGCGCACTGCGCATGCCCTCGGGCCCGTGCCGTCCGCTGGATCGCAGTGTGTGCGTTATCGGACGATCAGCCCCGTTACTTGGCCTTCGGCGGGCGAGTGTACAGGCATAAACTGATGAAATCCCGGGATGGCGGTTTTTGGGCCGTGGAAAAGACCGTAAACAATAGTTTGTCACCCGAAGCTCAGACCAGACATTGCTCCATGCCTTGCAGGAAAATGTCCTTGGGCAGGTCGATGCCAATGAAGACCATCTTGCTCATGCGTTGCTCGTCCTCCTGCCATGGCGGGCCCAAGTCGCTTCCCATCAATTGGTGCACGCCCTGGAAGATCACCTTGCGTTCGGTGCCCTTCATGTGCAGCACCCCCTTGTAGCGCAGCATCCGCGGGCCGTAGATGTTCACGATGGCACCCAGGAAATCCTCAAGTTTGGCGGCGTCGAAGGCCCGCTGCGACCTGAACACGAAGCTCTTGACATCGTCATCGTGGTGGTGGTGGTGCCCCTGGCCTTCGGCGTGTTGGTGCGAGGGGTGGTCGCAGTGTTCCCCGTGGTCATGGTCATGCTGGACGTGCCCGTCATCTTCCTTGAGGAAGTCCGGGTCAATCTCCAGCTTGGCGTTGAGATTGAAGCCACGCAGGTCGAACACCTTGGCGAGCGTCACTTCGCCAAAGTGCACCGCCTGCTGCGGCGCGCGCGGGTTCATGTGCTTGATGCGGTGCATCAGTGCGTCCACATCGTCCTTCGCCACCAGATCCGTCTTGCTGATGAAGATCTGGTCGGCAAACCCGATCTGGCGGCGCGCCTCCTGGCGGTCGTTCAGCTGGGCCACCGCGTGCTTGGCGTCCACCAGCGTCAGGATAGAGTCGAGCAGGTAGCTCTCGGCGATCTCGTCGTCCATGAAGAAGGTCTGGGCCACCGGACCCGGGTCCGCCAGGCCGGTGGTCTCGATCACCACCCGGTCGAAATCCAGCTCGCCGCGTCGCTTCTTGTCGGCCAGGTCATGCAAGGTGCTGCGCAGGTCTTCGCGGATCGTGCAGCAGATGCAGCCATTGCTCATCTGGATGATCTGTTCCTTGACGTCGGACACCAGGATCTCGCTGTCGATGTTCTCTTCGCCGAACTCGTTTTCGATCACGGCGATCTTCTGGCCGTGGGCTTCGGACAACACGCGCTTGAGCAGCGTGGTCTTGCCCGAGCCGAGGAATCCGGTCAGGATGGTGGCGGGAATGAGGCTCATGGGGACTCCAGTCAGTGGTCGGATCGCGGTGCGCCGGCCCATGGCAATGGGCGTTTTGAAGGGCAGTCCGGGAAGGTGGGGAGTTTAACGGCGATTTGCAACCGGCTTATTTGCGCATGACCACCAACCCCTTGAGGTATTCCCCCTCGGGGAACTGGATGGTCATCGGGTGGTCCGGCGTGCCGCCCATGCGTTCATGGATGAAGCCATCCACCCCGGCGTCGATGCCGGCGCCAGCGACGATCTTGTGGAACAGGTCGACGCTGATGCCGCCGGAACAGGAGAAGGTGAACAACACCCCGCCGGGGCGCAGGATTTTCAGGGCCAGGCGGTTGATGTCCTTGTAGGCACGCGCCGCGCGTTCGGCATGGGCGACCGTGGGCGCGAACTTTGGCGGATCGAGCACGATCGCATCAAAATCCTGGCCCGATGCCTGGAACTGGCGCAGGGACGCGTTCACATCGGCCTCCAGGAACGTCGCCCGGCTGGCGTCAAAGCCATTCCGCGCGACGTTGGCGCGGGCCAGCGTGATGGCTCCTTCGGACGAGTCGATCGAGGTCACATGGCCTGCGCCCCCAGTCAGTGCTGCCACCGTGAAACCGCCGGTATAACAAAAGCAGTTCAGCACCGGCCCGAAGCCGAGTCGGCGCGCATAGGCGGCAAAACGCTGCCGGTTATCACGCTGGTCGAGGTAGAAGCCGGTCTTGTGGCCTTGGGCGATGTCCAGGCCGAGCTGCCAGCCGTGCTCCTGCAGCACCAGTGCGGTGGAGCCTTGCGAGCGCAGCCAGCCGGCTTGTTCGGGAAGCCCTTCCAATGCGCGGCTGCTGCTGTCCGAGCGTTCGTACAGCTTTTGCAGCCCGGTCTGCGCCAGCAGCGCGTCTGCCAGCACGTCCTTCCAGCGCTGCGCGCCAACAGACAGAAACTGCGCCACCAGGGTGTCTGCGTACCGGTCCACGACCAGGCCCGGCAGGCCGTCGGATTCGCCATGCACCAGGCGCAAGCCGTCGCTCTGGATGTCGAACCGCGCCCTCGCAGCAATGGCGTCAGCGCAGCGCCGTGCAAAAAAGGCGGCGTCGATGCGCTCGGTTTCCACGAAACTCCACACGCGCGCCCGGATCTTGGAGCTGGGGCTGAACGCGGCCCAGGCCAGGAACTGCCCGGCATGGGACTCGACACGCACCGTCTCGCCGGCGTCGCCACCGCCGCGCGCGATCGCCGATTCGAATATCCAGGGGTGGCGCTTCTGCAGCGATCGCTCCTTGCCCTCGCGCAGTCGGATGGTCTTCATGGCCTCGATTGTCGGCCCTGCGGCCCATGGCCTGCCGGCACGACGGGTTCAGTCCGGCGGCGGCTGTTTGAGCCTGGCACGCGGATGCGCCGCGTCGTAGGCCTTGGCGAGATGCTGGAAGTCCAGCCGGGTGTAGACCTGCGTGGTGCCGATGTTGGCATGGCCCAGCAGTTCCTGGACGGCGCGCAGGTCGCCGCTCGATTGAAGCAGGTGGCTGGCAAACGAATGCCGCAGCATGTGCGGGTGCACCGGTGTGCCGAGGCCGGCCTGGCGGCTGCGCAACCGCAGGCGTTGCCAGATCGACTGCGCGCTCAGGCGGCTGCCGCGCTGCCCGATAAACAGAGCCGGCTGCGGCTGCTGGTGCCCACTCGCGCGCAAGAAGATCCAGTGCTGCAGGGCTCCCAGTGCCTTGCTGCCGATCGGCACGGTGCGGCGCTTTGAGCCCTTGCCCAGCACATGCGCTTCGGCTGCCGCCAGGTCGATCCAGCCGCGCGCGCCCGGCCCAGCGACCACATCCAACCCGATGACTTCGCCCACGCGCAGGCCGGCCCCGTACAGCAGTTCGACCAGCGCGGCGTCACGCGCCTCCAGCCAGGCATCGTTGCTCGCGTCGCGGAAACTGGCGAGTTGCACCGCGTCATCCACGCTCAGGGCCTTGGGCAGTGGCTTGGCGGACCGCGGCGCGCGGATGTCCTGCACCGGGTTGGAGTCGACCAGGCCTTCGCGTCCCAACCAAGCATAGAAACCACGCCAGCCCGACAACACCAGCGCGATGCCACGCCCGCTGCGCCCGCCCGCATGCATCTGGGCGACCCAGTGGCGGATGTGCGTGTTGTGCACCGCACGCAGGTCCACCGCAGCGGCGCGCGCAACGGCCGACAGCTTCTGCAGATCGATGGCATACAACTCGACCGTGCGTGCCGCCAGCCGTTTTTCCACCCGCACATGTTCCAGGTACCGCTCCACCAGCGGCGCGGCTGCGGGATCGGTTTGCGGGGGGTCCATGCGCGTTGCAGGCGGCCGGGTGGCTGGGCGATCGTTCAACCGGCGGTCAACGCAGGCGGCTCAGCGCAGCACTGGCGATGTCGCCCACATGCTGCAGGAAGTCCGTCCCCATGCCACTGTTGAAGCGGTGCGCATCGGGCGAGGACAGCACCAGCAGCCCGAACGCCGGGGTGGTGCTGCCAGCGGGTGCATTGCGCAGCGGAAGCAGCGAGATCGAGGCCGCCGCGAGCGGGTCGTCCAGCCAGGTGACGGCTTCGAACCCGGTATTGACGCCGCAAAACGGCTCGGTCAGCGAGTTGGCGAACAGCTTGGCGTCGTCGCTGACGCCAAGTGCGAAGTCACTGGACCCATACGCTTGCGCCACCCCCCAGACCTTGAGCGCGACCTGGGGCACCGAGAACTGCTCCGCAATCTGCGCGGCGATGCGGCTCGGCATCGACACCGGGTCGTTGATCTCGAACAGCGAGCCGGCCCAGCGCAACAGGCGGTCGGCCAGCAGGGCGTTCTCGTTGCCGTGCCGGATCATGTCCATCAGCCGGTGCTCCAGCAGCTTGATCTTGTCACGCAGCATCTCGGCCTGCCGCTCCTGCAGGCTCACGGCCCGGTGGCTGTGCGGGCTCGCAAGATGGACCGAGGCCAGCAGTTCGGCATGGCGCTGGAAGAAGTCCGGGGTGTTGGCCAGGTAGTTGGCGATGTCGTCTTCGGTGATCGGGTTGTTCAGGGGGTTGTTGTTGTTCATAGGTTGTCGGGTAGATCGATTTCGCCTTCAAAAACTGTCGTTGCCGGCCCGGTCATCAGCACTGCTGTGTCGCCGCCGGCCCATGCAATGACGAGAGGGCCACCGCGCGTCTGAACCTGCACCCGGGCATCGAGCAGGCCCAGGCGGATGCCCGCCACCACGGCCGCGCAGGCGCCCGTGCCGCAAGCCAGGGTCTCGCCTGCGCCACGCTCGAACACGCGCAGGCGCACATGGGAGCGGTCCTGCACCTGCAGGAAGCCGACATTGACGCCGCGGGCAAATCCGGGGTGCGCCTGGACCAGCGGCCCGTGGTGCAGCACCGGCGTGGTGTCCACGTTGTCGACCAGAGTCACCGCATGCGGGTTGCCCATCGACACCAGCGCCACCCGCAGCCAAACCGCTTGCCCCTGGTCCTGCAGGGGCAGCAGCCATTGTTGCCAGTCGCCGCTCGGCTCCGGCTCCAGCCCGGCAGGATCGAAGGGCAGCGCGGCCAGGGCGAACACCGGCGCCTGCATGTCCACCGTCACCTGCCCCTGCGCCTGCCACTGCAACTCCAGCACCCGGTTCAGGGTCTGGACGCGTACCAGGTTCTTGTCGGTCAGGCCGCAGTCGCGCACGAACTTAAGGAAACAACGCGCGCCGTTGCCACAATGTTCGACTTCGTCGCCGTCGCCGTTGTGGATCACGTAGGCGAAATCGATGCCCGGGCGCGGCGACGGGCGCACGCTGAGGATCTGGTCGGCGCCCACGCCGAAGTGGCGGTCACCCAGAAATCGGTAATGGGCGGGTCCAAGGCCAAGTGCGCGGCGGGTCTCGTCCAGCACGACGAAGTCGTTGCCTGCTCCCTGCATCTTGGTAAAGCGGATTCGCATGGCGGGATTATCTCCCTGAACAATGCCAGCCTGCGCCACCCGGCGCCCGTGTACGGGATACGGCCGGCGCCCCGGTTTTAGCGGCAAAATGCGCAGCATGGTCCGCCCCACCCAACTCCTTCACTTCCAGCGCGAACCCGCGCTGCCCCGTCCCGCCGCCACCGTGCTGCTGTTGCGCGACAGCCCGCAAGGGGTCGAAGTCCTGATGACACGGCGCTCGCAGACGGCCAGTTTCGCGCCCGGGGCCTACGTGTTTCCGGGCGGTGGTGTCGATGCGCAGGACGCTGATGCCCATGGTCAGGCCAGACGGCGCCAGGGGCAATCCGACTTGCACCTGACGCAGGCCATCGCCGCCATCCGCGAGAGTTTCGAGGAACTCGGCATCCTGCTGGCACGCCGCGCCGATGGCTCGCCGCCGGCACCGCCAGACGTCGCGGCCCTGGACCGCCAGCGGCCGTTCATGGCGCAGTGTGCCTCACACGGGCTGGTGCTGGCGGCTGACGAGGTGTTCGTGCTGGCGCACTGGATCACCGACCGGGACCTGCCGCGCCGCTTCGACGTACCGTTCCTGGTGGCGCGCATGCCGCCGGGGCAAACACCGGTGGCCGACGGGTCGGAGCAGTTCGAACCGGTCTGGGTGCGGCCGGCCGACGCGCTGGA
The DNA here is from genome assembly GCA_031416855.1 of Rhodoferax sp. Lineage (GTDB taxonomy): Bacteria > Pseudomonadota > Gammaproteobacteria > Burkholderiales > Burkholderiaceae_C > CAISIP01. Next base: position 7,979 of record JANOUM010000220.1, read on the forward strand.
GCGTCACGCCGCAGGCACCTTCTTCATCATCTTTCCGACCATCCGCACCCTGCAACGTCTGCTGGCGTTCGGCACGGTCGACGCTGTACTGCGGGCGTGTGCCGAAACCGAGCAGCCGCTGTGGACCAGTTGCCCGCGGGCCGGGTTTCTGGGAGGCAAGGAAGCCCGCTACATGGAGCATGAGCATCCCTACGGTGAACTGGAACTGGTCTCGCCCGATGGGCAGATGGTGCACCACCTCGACTGGCAGACCGAGCGCCCGGTGTTGTTGCTGAAGAACGTGATGCGCCTGACCGCGCCCAACCCGGGCGCGATGACCGGCCCGGGCACCAACAGCTACCTGGTGGGGGATCCGGCCACCGGTTTCATCGTGATCGACCCGGGGCCTGCCGACATCCAACATCTGGAGCGCCTGTGGCGTGCGGCGGGCGGCGACATCCGCATGATCGTGTGCACGCACTCGCATCCGGATCATTCTCCCGGTGCTGCGCCACTGCAGGCGATGTGCGCCCGGCGGCCGCCACTGCTGGGGCTACCCAGCGCACCGACGGCGCGCTCTGCCAGTGCGTTCACGCCGGAGCGTTCGCTGACTGACGGCGAGTTGCTGGTGCTGGCATCGCCCCATGCGCAGGATGTGACCCACACACTGCAGGTGATTCATACGCCCGGCCATGCCGCGAATCACCTGTGCCTCGTGTTATTGGAGGATGGCCTGCTGTTCAGCGGCGACCACATCCTCAACGGCAGTACGACGGTGGTGGATCCTCCTGACGGCGATATGACCGCCTACCTCGACTCGCTGGACCGACTGTCCGCGGCCTGTGTGGCACATCGCATTGGATGCATTCTGCCGGCGCATGGTTATGTGCTGGGGCAAGCTGGCCAGGCGGTGGCCCTACTGAAGGCGCATCGTCTGCGTCGTGAAGCCAAGATCGTGCAGGTGATGCAGTCCCGGCCGGGGGGCAGCCTGGACGATTGGGTGGCGCTGGCCTATGACGACGTGCCGCCGCGCATGTGGCCGGTGGCCAAGCGTTCGCTGCTCGCGCATGTGCAGCGCATCGAGGCCTTGTCGGGCGGGGTTTGACCGGCAGCCGTTGCCGCGTCGGCCGGCGCCGGGCCAGTCCATCAGCTCGGTTGTGATCGTCTGACCGCGATCCGCGGCGACCGCAAACACATCGACGCCTGCGGTCCAGGTTTGCTGCACGATTGGCACGATTGGCACGCCGCCAGCGTCGCTGACCGATACAGCACGTCGTAGGCCAGTCGGCTTCCCGGAGCAGCCACCGTGCACTGGGGGTTGTCCTGTCCCCAGCCCGCGCCACTCAACGCGGCATCGGGACACCCGCCGTGCCGTCCAGCCGAGCGCCGGGCTGCGCATGGAGCAGGCCAGGGGCCAGCAAGCCGATAAGCCACAAGCACTGGCCTGCACGCCGCAATGCCTGGAAAAGTCTGTGGTGGTGCCGGCGATCGGGCGCGGGCCGCCCGGCACGCACGGCGGGCTTGCACGGCCTAGAATCGAGGCCAGATGCCTGCCTTGCCAAACCACCCACGCCGTGCCGGTGTCCGCATCCGGCTGGCATGCATCGTGTTGTCGCTGACAGCAACGGCCGCATGGGGCGACAACTACAACAACTACAGTGTGGTGGTTGAACAGCTGCGAGAAGGCAGGTTCGCGCAGGCCATGGCAAGGGCCGATCAGCATCTGGCGCGACACCCGCGTGATGCACAGATGCGTTTTCTCAAGGGCGTGGTTCAACAGCAGGCCGGCA
>JANOUM010000221.1:0-2840 GCA_031416855.1 Rhodoferax sp.
TCATAGGCCGGGATCTGGCCGTTCGGATGCTGGAACTGCTCGAACAGCATGAACCACAACTGGTCCTTGGCGAACTCGGCATCGATCAGCGCAATGGCCACGGTGTGGAAGGCCAGGTCCCAGGCCGCGAACCACGGGTACTCCCATTTGTCGGGCATGGACAGGACGCGCATCGAATTGAGGTGCCGCCAGTGGGTATTGCGGATGCTTTGGCGTGACGCGGGCGGCGGCGTGCGCGGGTTGTCGCCCTCGAGCCAAAGGTTGACGTCGAACAGGTAGTTCTGCTTCGACCACATCAGTCCGGCGAACGCCTGGCGCTGTATCCGGCGCTCGTCCTCGCTGGCCCTGGCGGGGTGGACGGCGGCGTAGAACGCATCGGCCTCGTGCCGTCGCCGCACGACCATGGCCTCCACGTCCTTGAGCGGGTGCATCAGGGCCTCGGCGCTCAATCGCAACCGGACCACGGTCGACGCGCCCGCCTTGATGGTACGGGTGTAATGCAGGCAGGCCTTGGAGCCGCGTTGCGCCGGGTTGATCGCAGACGGCTCGCCGTCGACCACATGGCGGTGGAACGCATCCTTGGTGTAGGGATGGCCTTCGCCGGAGGGCGTTCCGTACAAGCGCACATTATTGGATTCGTTGTCGGTGAACAGGACCTGTCCATCCGGGTCGCCCGCCAGGTGGCGCCGGCCGAGCTGGTACTTGAAGGGCAGGTTGTTCAGGCCGTCCGCCTCACTGTCGTCGGCGACAAGGCTCACGTGTCCGGCGCTGGCGGTGCCGCGCCAGATGGCTGGCTGGCGCAAGGGCTGCTCGCCCCAAGACCAGGTGTTGCGAAACCACAGTTGCGGCAACAGGTGCAGCACGGCGTCCTGCGGACCGCGGTTCCAGGCCTCGATGCGGATGCAGATGTCGTCGACGCCGGCCTTGGCGTATTCGACGAATACGTCGAAATACCGGTCTTCGTCGAACACCCCTGTATCGAGCAGTTCGAATTCAGGCCCGGTGCCGGCGCGGGCGCGGTTCTCGTCCACCAGGCGCTGGTACGGGAAGGCGGCCTGCGGATACTTGTACAAGCACTTCATGTAGCTGTGGGTGGGCGTGCTGTCGACGTAGAAATAGTAATCTTTGACGTCCTCGCCATGGTTGCCCTCGTTGGATGTGAGGCCGAATGCCCGTTCCTTCAGGATGGCGTCCTGGCCGTTCCACAGCGCCGGCGAAAAACACAGCAACTGGTAGCCGGTCGCACAGCCCCGCCAGGCCGTCCTCGCCCCACCGGTAGGCCTTGCTGCGCGCCATGTCGTGCGTCAGGTACTCCCAGGCCGAACCATCGGCGCTGTAGTCTTCGCGCACCGTGCCCCAGGCGCGCTCGCCCAGGTACGGGCCCCATGCGTGCCAGTCGGCGCGGCCCTGTTTCATGTCGTCCAAACGTTGTTTTTCGCGGGTGGGCACAGCGTGTTGTTCCTGCGCCGCGCTGGTGCGGCAGTAGCTCGGATGGTAGTACGCCCGTGCCAAAATGATGCATGCCCCCCGACGCTGTCCCTGTGGACCCGGCCACTCTGTCGCTGGATCTCTCCGATGAGAGCGCCACCACCGCCCTGTTCCGCGCTGCGATCGGGCCGGTCGGCGCCCATCACTACCTGCCGGTGTTTGCACGCTTCGACCTCGCCGATCGCGCCGGATCGGGCTGGAACTGGGTGGCCTGCCTCTGCACCCTGAGCTGGATGGTGTTTCGCCGCTTGTGGGGCGCGGCGCTGTTATATGTGGGTGTGTTGGTCGGCGTGGTGCTGCTGGCCGCGGCGCTGGTGGGCCTGGTGTTGGAGGTGCCGGAACAGGTGCAATGGGGTATCGGCCTGGCCCTGCTGCTGGCGGCCTGTGTCGTGCCCGGGGCCTGGGGCGATGCCTGGCTGTATGACCACTGCCGCACCCGCATGGCCCGTGCGCTGGCCGCGAGCACCAGCTGGTCCGATGCGGTCGCCCTGCTCGACAGGGAGGCGCTCACGCCGTCGCGCGCCTGGTGGCTGGCGCTGGTCTACCTGGTGGTGCTGGGCGCCCTGGCTGGCGTGGTGTGGGCACTGCCTGAATCGCAGCTGCCGGCCTCGTCCCCGGTGCCCGGCACCGATGCACCACGCGTGCCGGCGCAAGCCGCGTCGACGCCGGTGCTCGCTGGCTCCGCCGCCGTGGGCGCAGCGTCTGCTGCAGCTGCGACCGTGCCCCTGGCGTCCGCAGCCGCAGCGGCAAGCGTTTCACACGCTGTACCAGCGCCCGCCCCCTCGCCCGCATCCGCGCCGGCGCCGGCATCCGTGCCACTACCAGCGTCGCTCGCCGCGCCCGCATCCGCTGCAAGGTCTGCCACGTCGATTCCGGCTCCGATCGCATCGAGCGCCGCACTGCGGGCAGGACCGCCGGTCACCACCGCATCAGCGCCAGCCGTGCCGGCACGCGCCGCCAGGGTGCCGGCGCCAACCGTGTCGGCACCGGCACCGTCGAAAGCCGCCACGCCGGTATCGGGCGAGGAGTCCGGCCAGCGCTACATCGTCAATATCGGACTCTTCGCGGTCGACGCCAATGCGCGCAAGGCCGCAGCCGCGCTGCGCGGCGCGGGCGTGAAGCTGCTGGTGCAAGAGTTGCAGACAAGCAGTGGCAAGCGCACCCGGGTGCGGGCCGGCCCCTACGAAAGCCTGGCCGAGGCCGGGGCCGCAGCCGATACGGTGCGGGCCTTGGGGCTGGAGGCGCAGGTGGTCCGTCAGCCGGCGCAAGCGGATCGCTGAGCGTGTCGTCCGGCGTCCGGCTTGCCCTATGATCTTCGCAGTGCGCGTAGTAGCCCGACGCAGAGATTTCGA
>JANOUM010000222.1:0-2298 GCA_031416855.1 Rhodoferax sp.
GGTGATCGAGCCGCTGACCCACCCCACACGATTCGGCGGCAGCGCTGCGGACGCGTTTCACGTGGTGTGCCCCTCGTTGCCGGGTTTCGGGTTCTCGGGCAAACCCGCCAGCACCGGTTGGGGAGTGGAACGAATCGCACGCGGCTTCACGGCGCTGATGGCGCGCCTCGGTTATGTGCGTTACGGAGCACAAGGCGGCGACTGGGGTTCTGCGGTGACGGCCGCCATCGGCGCACTCGACCCCACGCACTGCGCCGGCATCCACGTCACGTTGGCGATGAACACGCCGCCGCGGATCGAGGGGGAACCCACGGCCGATGAGCAACGGGCGCTCAAAGGGCTGGACCATTACCGCAAATGGGATTCCGGCTACTCGATGCAGCAGGCGACGCGCCCGCAGACCCTCGCCTACGGGCTGACCGACTCGCCCGCCGGTCAGGCCGCCTGGATCCTGGAGAAGTTCTGGGCCTGGACCGACTGCGACGGTCACCCCGAAAACATCTTCACACGGGACGAGTTGCTGGACAACGTGATGGTGTACTGGGTGACTGCCTCGGCGGCATCGTCGGCGCGCCTGTACTGGGAGAGTTTCGGCAAGGGCGCCACCGCCCTGCCGGTGGACGTTCCGACCGGCGTCGCAGTGTTTCCCAAGGAGATCGTGACCCCGGTGCGGAGCTGGATGGAGCCCCGGTTCAAGAACATCCGGCACTGGACGGAGATGCCCCGGGGCGGGCACTTTGCAGCGTTCGAACAGCCGGAGATGTTCGTTGCGGACGTGCGGAAGTTTTTCCGCACTGTGCGATAGGGTCGCCGCAGTCCAGCAACAGCGCTCCGGCCGCAGCAGAGCCGGGCGCCGAGTTGTTCCGCGCCGACGACGCCCCATCGCAAAGCGCAGGGCTGGCGAGCACCCAGCCATGTGCGCTCTCCGCTCTCCTCAATGCCCAGCAATCCCCGCCGCCAGCGTGTTCATCCCGCCCCCCTGCCGCTCCGCGCTCGGCGTATGCCCGAACAAATTGCGGTAACACTTCGAAAAATGCGGTGGCGACTGGAACCCGCAGGCCACCGCGATCTCCATGATCGACATGGCGGTCTGCAGCAGCAGCTCGCGCGAGCGGCGCAGGCGCATGTCGAGGTAGTACTTGGTGGGCACCTGCCCCACGTAGCGCTTGAACAGGCGCTCGATCTGGCGCCGCGACACACCGACCAGCGAGGCGATTTCGTCGAGCGACAGCGGCTCCTCGATGTTGGCCTCCATCAGCGCGGCGGCTTCGATCAGGTTTTCGTGGAACAGGCCCACACGCGCCTGCAGCGGAATGTGCTGGCGGTCCTGGTCGTTGCGGATGCGGTCCAGGATGAACTGCTCGGAGATCAGCGGCACGATGTCGCGGCCCTGGTGCTCCTTGATGATGTGCAGCATCAGGTCCAGCGGCGCGACGCCGCCGGTACAGGTATAACGGTCGCGGTCGATGGCAAACAACTGGTCGGAGAACTCGACGCGCGGGAACTCCTCGCGCAGGGCGGACATGTTCTCCCAGTGGATGACGGCCTTGTACTTGTCCAGCAGGCCGGCCTTGGCCAGCGCATAACCACCCGTGCACAGAGCGCCCAGCGCGACCCGCTTCTGGGCCAGCCGGCGCAGGGCGGCCAGCAGCGCCGACGTCACCGCCATTTCGACCTGCACACCAGCCACGACGAACACGATGTCGGTCGGGCCCATCACATCGAGCGCGATGGTCGGCGCCATCGACAGGCCGTTGCTGGCCGTGGCGGGTTGGCCATCGAGTGTGGCCAGGTTCCAGCTGTAGGCCTCGCGGCGCGTGACCCGGTTGGCCATGCGCAAGGCATCCACCGCGCTGGCCAGCGCGATCATGGTGTAGTTGGGCAGCGTCAGGAACACATACCGGTACGTCCGCGGCAGCGTGCCAGCTGGTATAGGGATGCGTCCGGTCATCGCAATGGCCCGGTCTTCAGGGCTGGCTGTCCCTGGTGCCGGCAAGGCCCAACCGGTCGCGCCAGTTACGCCGTGCCGTGCCGGAGCCGAAGGTCTCGGTGATGCGGTCCAGCATGATCGCCAGCAGCACGACGGCCAAGCCGGACTCGAACCCCAGCCCGATGTCCAGGCGCTGGATGCTGGCCAGCACGTCATTGCCCAGGCCACCCGCGCCCACCATCGATGCGATGATGACCATCGACAGGGCCATCATGATGGTCTGGTTGACGCCGGCCATGATCGAGGGCAGAGCGCCCGGGATTTCCACCTTCAGCAGCACCTGCCAGCGTGTGCAGCCAAAAGTGATG
>JANOUM010000223.1:0-5391 GCA_031416855.1 Rhodoferax sp.
CATGAGCGGCCTGTTGTTGGACACACCACTCAACGCCGAGCAGCGCGATTTTGCCGGCACCATCCGCGACAGCGGCGACGCACTCCTGACCATCATCAACGACATTCTGGATTTCTCGAAGATCGAGGCCGGGCGCATGGACATCGAAGCGCATCCGTTCGATGTGCGTGAATGTGTCGAATCGGCGCTGGACCTGATGAGCAGCCGTGCCGCCGAGAAGCGCCTCGACCTGGCCTACCAGTTCGAGGGCGAGGTGCCCGATGCCGTGAATGGCGACGTCACGCGGCTGCGCCAGGTGCTGCTGAACCTGCTGGCCAACGCCGTCAAGTTCACCGAAGCCGGCGAGGTGGTGCTGACGGTGACATCGCACCAGGTCGAGGGCGGGGCGGAGCTCACGTTCGCGATCCGCGACACCGGCATCGGCCTGTCGGAACAGGGCATGGGCCGCCTGTTCCAGAGTTTCAGCCAGGCCGATTCGAGCACCACCCGCAAATACGGCGGCACCGGCCTGGGCCTGGCCATCAGCAAGCGGCTGGCCGAGCTGATGGGCGGCAGCATGCGGGCCGAGAGCGCCGGCCTGGGCCATGGCACGACGTTCACCTTCCATATCGTGGCGCCACTGGCCGATTCTCCGCAGGCGCGTCGGCGTGAACTGCTGGGCCAGCAGCCGGCACTGGCCGGCAAACGCGTGCTGGTGGTGGACGACAACGCGACCAACCGCAAGATCCTCGCGCTGCAGGCCGGCAAGTGGGGCATGCAGGTGCGCGCCACCGAGTCCGCCGGCGAGGCGCTGCGCTGGCTGGGGACTAGCGAGGTGTTCGAGGTGGCGGTGTTCGACATGCACATGCCCGAGATGGACGGCATGGCACTTGCCACGCGCGCGCAGGCGCTGCGGCCGGCCCTGCCGCTGGTGCTGTTCACCTCCCTCGGGCGCCGCGAGGCGGGCGATACGGGAGGGCTGTTCGCTGCCTACCTGAACAAGCCGCTGCGCCAGTCGCAGCTGTTCGACACCCTGGTGGGCCTGTTCGTGCCGCCCGATGCGCTGAAGGCCGATGCGGCACCGGTCAAGAAGGCCACCAACGAGGAGATGGCGCTGCGGCACCCGCTGCGCATCCTGCTGGCCGAAGACAACGTGGTGAACCAGAAACTTGCCATGCGCCTGCTGCAACAGATGGGCTACCGTGCCGACCTGGCCAGCAATGGCGTGGAGGCGGTGGACTCGGTGGCGCGGCAGGTCTACGACGTGGTGCTGATGGACGTGCAGATGCCCGAGATGGATGGCCTGGAGGCGTCGCGCCAGATCACTGCCCGCTGGCCGGCAGGCGAACGCCCGCGCATCATCGCCATGACCGCCAATGCCATGCAGGGCGACCGCGAGATGTGCCTGGCCGCCGGCATGGACGACTACATTACCAAACCGATTCGCGTCGCCCAGCTGGTGGAGGCGCTCCACAAATCCCAGGTACGCAAGGACTGACGCAACATCATGACCGAAGCAACGATTGACATGGCGGTTTTTGCCGAATTGCAAGAGGCCGCCGGCGCGGATTTTGTGGCCGAGCTGGTGGGCACCTTCCTGGAAGAAGCCCCGGTGATGCTGGCCGAACTGCGCGCTGCGCGGGCGGCCGGCAAAACCGACGGTTATCGCCGCGCGGCGCACTCGCTCAAGTCCAACAGCAACACCTTCGGTGCCACCCGCCTGGGGGAGATGGCGCGCGACATAGAACTAGGCGGGCTGGTTGACGACGCCGCGCCGCTGGATGTTCTGGAGCTCGAGTACCACCGGGTGGCGGCGGCCCTGCAGGAGCTGAGCCGTGGCTGAAGGCGGGGGCACCGTGGCGGCTGCGGTGTTGGCCTACCGGGGCGGTGGCGCGACGTCCGTTGGCGCCCGCCTGCTGGTGGCCGACGACAACAAGGTCAACCGCCTGCTGCTCACGCGCAGCCTTGAACTGCAGGGTCACAAGGTTTCTAGCGCCGAGAACGGCCTGGTCGCGTTGCAGATGCTGCGCACCGACGCATTCGACCTGATGCTGCTGGACATGGAGATGCCCGAACTGGACGGTTTCGGTGTGCTGGAGCAGATGGCCCAGGACGGCAAGCTGCGCGATCTGCCGGTGATCGTGACCAGCTCGTTGGAGGGCGTGGCCCACGTGGTGCGCTGCCTGGAGCTGGGCGCAGACGACTACCTGCGCAAGCCGGTGAACCCGATCCTGCTCAAGGCGCGCATCAATTCCAGCCTGGAGAAAAAGCGCCTGCGCGACCAGCAAAAGGCGCTGATCAGCCGCTTTGCCACCTCCGAGGTGGCCGAGGACCTGCAGCAATCAGGCTTCGCGCTGGGTGGGCGGCGGCTGCAGTGCACGGTGATGTTCTCCGACATCCGTGGCTTCACCAGCCTGTGCGAAAAACAACCGCCGGAAGAAACCATCGAGCTGCTCAACACGTATTACACGCTGATGTTCGACGCCATCAGCGGCCACGGCGGTGTCGTCAACCAGATGATCGGCGACGGGCTGATGGCGATCTTCGGCGCACCGCTGCCGCTGCCCGAGCCCGAGCTGGCGGCGGTGCGCGCCGCACTCGACATGCAGGAGATGATCGAGATGTTCAACTACGAGCGGGTGGCACTGGAGAAGGAGCCGATCCGTATCGGCATCGGCATTGCCTCCGGCGCGGTGGTGGCCGGTTACACCGGCACCCAGCAGCGCGCCACCTACACCTGCATCGGCGACACGGTGAACCTGGCTGCGCGGCTGGAGGCGCACACCAAGTTGGCGATGCGTGGCATCCTGATCGATGGTGCGACCCGGACTGCGGTGGGCGAGCGGCTACCGCTGGAGTCATTGGGCGCGGTGCAGTTCAAGGGCAAGGGCGCCGAAGTGCCGGTGTTTGCCGTCAAGGCGCAGGCCCAGCGCTGAGGCCGGCTGGGGGTGGCGCTCGGCCGACCTGCCGCAGCATCGTGGTGTCAGACGGTCGACTTGTTGTCAGAGGAGAGTTGCCATGGTGAGTACCCGTTCCAGCGCTGCCGTCACACCCGTGCGCAAGGCCGCCAGTTCCTCCCGGCCCGCCGAGGCAGCGAGCCGGTCCAGATCCAGGGCTGCCAGCACCCCACGGACCTTCGATGCCCGGCCAGATACGGTCGATTTTCGGGACCGCATGTACGAACCCACGTTGGTCGAGGTGCCCTCGCGGGTGCCACTGGCCGGCTACCTGCGGCTGCGTGTGCCGGTGCTGGACCAGGGCCGGGAGGGCGCCTGCACCGGGTTCGGGCTCGCCACGGTGGCCCATTACCTGTTGATCCGTCGCCATGTGAGACCCGACCGGACACCCGTCAGTACGCGCATGTTGTACGACATGGCGCGCCGTTACGACGAGTGGGAGGGCGAGTCCTACGACGGTTCCAGCGCCCGCGGGGCGATGAAGGGCTGGTACAAGCACGGCGTGTGCGGCGATAAGGCGTGGCCCTACCGCCCCGCAGTGGAAACCGGCCCTGGCCTCACGGCTGAACGCACGGCGGACGCCGCCCGCCGGCCCCTGGGAGCCTATCTGCGTGTCAACCACCGCGACCTGGTCGCGATGCACGCCGCATTGGCCGAAGTGGGCATCCTGTATGCCACCGCCAGCGTGCACGCCGGCTGGGACGACGTGGGCGCTGACGGCAGCATCGCGCCCCAGGCGCAGTTGCTGGGCGGTCATGCATTCGCCATCGTGGGTTATGACGAACAGGGGTTCTGGATCCAGAACTCCTGGGGCACCGGTTGGGGGCGGCGTGGATTCGGCCGCATTGCCTATGCCGACTGGCTGAACAACGGCACCGACGTCTGGGTCGCCCGCCTGGGCGTGCCGATGGCTGCGGCGCTGGCGGCCGGAGCCGGGGCGGCCACAAGCGCCCGTGCCACGGTGCCGGGCGAACTCGACTACGCGGCGTTGCGGCCGCATGTGATCAATGTCGGCAACGACGGCTGCCTGCGCGCCCATGGCGACTTCGGCATGACCGAGGCCGATCTGCAACACCTGTTTGCCAATGACATTCGACAGGCCTTGCGTTCCTGGACCCAGCGTCGGCTGGTGCTGCATGCACATGGTGGTCTGGTGCCGGAGCAGGCCGCGTTGACCCGGCTGGCCGCTTACCGGCCGGCGTTGATGGCCCAGCAGGCGTACCCGCTGGCCTTTGTCTGGCACAGCGACTACTGGAGCACCCTGAGCAACCTGTTGCAGGATGTGGTGCGCCGCCGTCGCCCCGAAGGTTTCCTCGACCGCACCAAGGACTTCATGCTGGACCGGCTCGACGACGGCCTGGAGCCTCTGGCGCGGCTGTTGACGGGCAAGGCGTCCTGGGACGAAATGAAGGAAAACGCCCTGGCGGCCAGTGAGGACGGCCATGCCGCCGCATTGGTGGCACGCGAAATCCGTGCCTTGCTGGCCGAATTCCCTGATCTGGAGGTGCACCTGATCGCCCATAGCGCCGGTGCGATCTTCCAGGCGCCGCTGGTGACCTGCCTCACGGCACCGTCCGGTGGGCAGGCGGTGGTGCCGATTGTCAGCTGCACCTTGTGGGCGCCGGCCTGCACCCACGCCTTGTTCGACCAGCACTATGCGCCGGCGATCGCGAACGGTCTGATCCGGCGCACGGCGCTCTATACGCTGGACGACAAGACCGAACGCGATGACCATTGCGCCCACATCTACAACAAGTCGCTGCTGTACCTGGTCTCGAACGCCTTCGAACAGCGTCTGCGGCCCTGGTGGGAGTCCGACGGAGAGCCGGTTCTCGGGCTGCAGAAATTCAGTGCCACCGGCAAATTGGCTGCGTTGATCGGGGCCGGGCGTGTCGAGCATGTGGTGGCGCCGAACACCGCCACAGGCATGCACGCTTCCAAGGCCAAGGCCCATGGGGATTTCGACGACGATACGGCTACCGTCCAGGGAAGCTTTGAGCGGATCCTGTCAGGCGCTGCAGCCTCGCTTGCCGCCGCGGTGGGTCCTTCGCCGCCAAAGCACAAGCTGCCATCCCGGTCTTCGGCGCGTCCGGGGCACGGGCCGCTGTGTTTCGAGCGTTCGCAGGCCTCGCTGCATGCGCAGTGGCGCTTGTTGGACCAGCGCACCCGCCGCAGCTAAGCGAGACGGAAATTGCCAATATCCCACTGTCATGCCGGGCTTGATGAGCCTGCCCCGGACTTCGATCCGGGGGCATCCATGCAGTTGGCGCACTGGATTGCGGATCGAGTCCGCAATGACAGGCGGAGAAAAGTGCTGTCATGCCGGGCTTGATGAGCCTGCCCCGGACTTCGATCCGGGGGCATCCATGCAGTTGGCGCACTGGATTGCGGATCGGGCCTGCCCCGGACCGCGATCCGGGGTCCGCAATGACAGGCGGAGAAAAGTGGTACTTCT
>JANOUM010000224.1:0-1720 GCA_031416855.1 Rhodoferax sp.
GCCCGGGGCGCTTTTGCCCGCCGCCCGGCCCTGGCCACTGCGCCTGCAGCGCCTCGACCAGGGACGGCAGCAGCTCGCTGAGGTCACGGGTCAGCGCGCTGATGCGCCGGGCCCGATCGGCATAACGCGCGTCGTGCTGCAAGATGTGCCCGTAATCCTTGACCGTGGACCCACAACCCGAGGCATTCATGACAATGGCTTCCACGCCACGTTCGACATCAGGCCACCAGGCGTCGATGTTGGCGCGCATCTGGGCCTTGCCGCCCTCCTGGTCGTCGAGGTGGAACTTGACCGCGCCGCAACAACCGGCCTTGGCCGCGACGAGGGTCTGGATGCCGGCTGCGTCCAACACGCGGGCTGTCGCGCCGTTGATGTTGGGCGCCATTGCCGGCTGCACGCAGCCGGCGAGCATCAATACCTTGCGTGGATGCTGGCGCGTCGGCCAGGGATGGGTGGCCTGGCGCGCCGGAACCTTCTTCTGCAGGGCCGATGGCAGGAACGCGCGCAGCTGCTGCCCGATTTGCATGGCGGGCGCGAAAAGCGGCGATCCCAGCCCTTCCTTCAAGGCCCAGCGCTTCGCCTGTTCGGCGCCGGGCCGCTCGACCTTGGCGGCCACCAGCTTGCGGCCGATATCGATCAGATGGCCGTAGTCCACGCCGCTGGGGCAGGTGGTCTCGCAGTTGCGGCAGGTCAGGCAGCGGTCCAGGTGCAGCTGCGTCTTGCGTGTGGGCAGCTCGCCCTCAAGCACCTGCTTGATCAGGTAAATCCGCCCGCGCGGGCCGTCGAGCTCGTCGCCGAGCAACTGGTAGGTGGGGCAGGTCGCGTTGCAGAACCCGCAATGCACGCACTTGCGCAGGATGGCCTCGGCCTCGATCCCGTCCGGGGTGTTCGCGTATTCAGGAGCCAGTCGGGTTTGCATGGGGTCGGGTGGATGGGGCGGCGTTCCGCGTCAGAAGGTCGTGTACATGCGCCCCGGGTTGAAGATCCCGTGCGGGTCAAACTGTTGCTTCAGTTCCTGGTGGATGCGCGCCAGCGGGTCTGCCAGGGGTGGAAACACCCCTGGCGCACGCGCCGCAAGCGACGCCGCGTGGCGGAACAAGGTGGCGGAGCCGCCAGCTTGGGCCGCCACCGCACGCAGCGCCGGCATCGCGTCCAACGGTGCCTTGACCCAGCGCAGTGCGCCGCCCCACTCCAGCAGGGGGACTTCGGCCGCCGCCGGGAGATCCAGCACCGGTGCAGTATCCGGGACACTCAGCCGCCACAGGCACTGATCCGGCCCGCGGTCGAAAAACGGCAAGGTCTGCTCGCGCAACGCAACCCAGTCGGCGGCAACGCGGTTTTCAGGCTGCGGCTCGCCGCCCATGGCTTGCATCGCCGCGTCGACTGCCGCGCGGGCACCACCCAGGCGCACATACAGCAGCGCGCTGCCGGCATCCATCACCCAGCAGCTGGCCTGGATCGGTAGTGGCTTGCCAGCCCAGCGGTTGAGTTGCAGCAGCGCGCCCGCCTGTTCGAACTCGAACCGCAGCGTGGCCCGCGCCGTGACCTGCGGCAATACCTTGAGCGACACCTCGGTAACCAGCCCCAGCGTCCCCATCGAGCCACACAGCAAGCGCGATACGTCGTAGCCGGCCACGTTCTTCATGACCTGCCCGCCAAACTGCAACATCTCACCGCGGCCGTTGACCATATGCAATCCCAGCACATAGTCCCGCACCGA
>JANOUM010000225.1:0-5717 GCA_031416855.1 Rhodoferax sp.
GCCGGTGTGGGTGACTTTCAGGGCGACGGCAAGGCCGACATTCTGTGGCGTAACAGCAGCACCGGGCAGAACTACATCTACAACTCCGGCAATGCGGCCACGGGTGTCTTGCTCGGCACCGTGGCAGACCAGAGCTGGAAGATAGTGGGTGTGGGCGACTTCGATGGCGACACCAAGAGCGACATCCTGTGGCGCAACACCAGCACCGGCCTCAACGCGATCTGGAAGAGCGGTAACAGTGCCACGCAGCAATCGGTGGCGACCGAAACCAACCAGGCCTGGCAGGTGGTGGGCGTAGGCGACTACCAGGGTGATGGCAGGGCCGACATTCTGTGGCGCAACAGCAGCACCGGGCAGAACTACCTTTACAACTCTGGCAACGCGGCCACTGGCGGTTTCCTCACGACCCAGGCCGACCAGAGCTGGAAGGTCGCCGGTGTGGGCGACTTTGATGGTGATGGCAAAAGCGACATCCTGTGGCGCAACACCAGCAGTGGCGCCAACACGATCTGGAAAAGCGGCAACAGCGCCACGGTGCAAGTGGTGGCCTCCGAGCCCAGCCAGAACTGGCAGGTGGCCGCTGTAGCCGACTACCAGGGGGACGGTTTGGCCGACATCCTGTGGCGCAATAACAGCACAGGCGAGAACAAGCTCTACAACTCCGGCAATGCCGTCGCCACCACGGTACTCACCACGCTGGCGGACCTGAACTGGAAGGTGCAACCAGCTGCCGGCGCATCTGTTGCTCCGCCACCAACGGGCATCCGCGTGGCCAGCGATTTCGACTTTGATGGCAAGAGCGACATCCTGTGGCGCAACACCGCCACCGGTGCCGACACGATCTGGAAGAGCGGCAGCAGCGCGACGCAGCAGGCAGTGGCCACCGAGGCCAACCAGGCCTGGCAGGTGGCCGGTGTGGGCGACTTCCAGGGTGATGGACGGGCCGACATTCTGTGGCGCAACATGAGCACTGGCCAGAATTACCTGTACAACTCGGGCAATGCGGCCACTGGCGTCTCGCTCGGCATCGTGACAGACCTGATCTGGAAGATCGTGGGTGTGGGCGAATTCGACGGTGATGCCAAGAGCGACATCCTGTGGCGCAACAGCAGCACCGGTGCCAACACGATCTGGAAGGGCGGCAACAGCGCTACCGTGCAGGCGGTTGCGACCGAGGCCAACCAGGCCTGGCAGGTGGCCGGTGTGGGTGACTTTCAGGGCGACGGCAAAGCCGATATCCTGTGGCGCAACGCCAGCACCGGGCAGAACTACCTGTACAACTCTGGCTCTGCGGCCACCGGCGTCTTGCTTGCCACCGTGGCAGACCAGAGCTGGAAGATCGTCGGCGTGGGCGACTTCGATGGCGATGGTAAGAGCGACATTCTGTGGCGCAACACCAGCACCGGTGCCAACACGATCTGGAAAAGCGGCAACAGCGCCACCGTATTGGCGGTGGTGACCGAGGTCAACCAGGCCTGGCAGGTGGTGGGTGTGGGCGACTATCAGGGCGATGGCAAGAGCGACATCCTGTGGCGCAACAGCAGCACCGGGCAGAACTACCTGTACAACTCGGGTAGTGCTGCCACCGGTGTGTTGCTGGGCACGCAGGCCGACCTGAACTGGCGCATCGTCGACGGGCTGGAAAGTGGTGACTTGCTGGCAGGTGGTGCCGGCAACAATCGGCTCTTCGGCACCGTCAAGTCCGACCTGCTGGTCGGCGCGGCGGGTGCCGACACACTGACTGGCGGGCCCGGCGCGGATGTGTTCCGGTACCTCAACGCGGGTGAAGGCAGTGACAACATCACCGACTTCATCGCCGGCGTCGACAAGCTGCAACTGGTCAGCGCCGGGTTTGCCGGCTTGGTTGTGGGTGCGCTGGGCGCGGGCAATTTTGTATTCGGTGCGACACCGGTTGTCAGCGGTGCTTCGGCCCAGTTCCTCTACACCACCACCACCGGCGTGCTGAGTTTTGATGCCGATGGCACGGGTGGAGGCGCTGCCATCCAACTCGTCACCCTGGTGGGGCAACCCGCACTGACAGCGGCCGACCTGGTGGTGGCCTGATCCGGATCCGATTCTCGCCACCTTCGCCCATGACCGCGCCCCCCGGTTGTCATGAGCCCGCAATGACACCCGCGCCCCCCGGTTGTCATGCCGGACTCGATCCGGCATCCAGTGCGGTGCGGGTGCATGGATTGCGGATCAAGCCCGCAATGACAGCCATCGAGTCCTGGTTGTCATGCCGGACTCGATCCGGCATTCAGTGCGGTGCGGGTGCAATGGATTGCGGATCAAGCCCGCAATGACAAGCGTGAAGCCCGCAATGCCAACCGCGCCCCCCGGTTGTCATGCCGGACTCGATCCGGCATCCAGTGCAGTGCGGGTGCAGTGGATTGCGGATCAAGTCCGCAATGACAGCCATCGAGTCCGCAATGACAAGCGTGAAGCCCGCAATGACAGCCATCAAGCCCGCAATGACAGCCATCAAGCCCGCAATGACAGCCATCGAGTCCCGGTTGTCATGCCGGCCTCGCGCAGACCCCAGATGGGGCCGACTGCATGCTATAACCGTAAAAAACGGTGTCGCGCGACACCATTTGCGCCTACATTCTTGTTTTCGGAGGTAACCCCATGAGCTTTCACCTGTACGACATCAGCGAGATTTATTCCAATGCCGATGGCACCGAGCAGTTCATCGAACTGACGACCACGTCGAACGACCAGAACATTGCTCTGGGCCGCTCGATTACGGTCATGTTCAACAACGTGCTGCACCAGTTCGCATTTCCAACCAACCTGCCCAGTTCGCTCACCGCCGGCACCAAGGTCTTGCTGGCGACCCAGGCCTTCGCCAACGCAGCCGGCATCACGCCGGATTACATCATCCCGAACGGGTTCCTTTTCCTTGCAGGCGGCACGATCAACTTCGCCGAGGGCGCTGACATTGTCACCTACGGGGCTTTGCCGGCCGACGACACGCGCTCGATCAATATCGTCAATCAGGTGCAGACGGTGGGGCTGGCCAGCCCGACCAATTTCGTTGGCGACGACGTTCGTATTTCCGGCCCCACCAACGAATCCTTCAATCTCGGCAACGGCAACGACACCATCTTCTTCGACGCGTCGGTCGACGGAATGGGTGTACTCACCTGGGCCAACGGCTTCGACACCGTGATTTCGACCGATGGCGGGCTGGCAGCCCCCAATTTCGACCGTATCGTCATCAACTTCTCGCCGGATTACGCCTGGGCACGCAAGGTCAACAACGATCTCGAGCTGAGTGTCTACGCCCATATCGTGGTAGGTGATGTCGACCCGGGCGTCACCGATCAGGTGGGCAAGGTCACGCTGATCAATGCGTTCACCGCCTCCATCGCGGACCGCATTTCGCGGATCGAAGGCCCGAACGGTTTTTACTTCGAGGCGATCGCTGCGCCCACGCCGGACCAGTATGGTCGAACCGCCATCTACAAATCGCATTTCGACGGCCCCGGCGTGGGCCTGTACCGAGAAGCCCTGAACGACATCAATTTCAATGAAGTTCAGTACACCGAGATCACCAATCTGTTCGGCGGCGCCCGGGTGGAATACATGGATGTCGACAACAACCAGGTCTGGTCGCGCATCGAGCTGACCTACAGCAACTTCAACACCGCTACGCCCACCCTGCTCAAATCCGAGCAGTTCAACGACAACGGCTCCGTGGTCAGGACCGGCGGCTTCGCCAACGACAGCCTGTCGGGCACCGAGTTCAATGACACGCTGGTTGGCGCATCAGGCAACGATAGCCTGACAGGCTTTGGCGGCAACGACAGCCTGGTCGGCGGTGATGGCAACGACCAGTTGCGCGGCGACGCCGGCAATGACACCATCCTGGGTGGCCTCGGCAACGACTACATCACTGGCGGATCGGGCAGCGACTTGATCGTCGGCGGCTTCGGAACCGACACGGCGGACTACTTCTTCAGCGACAGCAACGCCGGCATTTCGGTCGACCTGATCAGTGGCATCGCCACCGGAGGCGGCGGAACGGATTCCCTGTCGGGCATCGAAAACGTCAACGGCACCGATTTCAACGACACCATCTTCGGCGACGGCCAGGCCAACATTCTGGAAGGCCGTGGCGGCAATGACAGCCTGTTCGGCATGGGCGGCGACGACAACCTGCAAGGTGGCGACGGCAACGACACCATTCTGGGCGGTGCGGGCGGCGACTTCATCGTCGGGGGCTTGGGCAACGATTCCATCGACGGTGGCGCAACGGTCGATTTTTACTTTGGCTCGGATCTGAATAGTGTCTCGTACGGTGGCGCCACTTCGGGGGTGTTGATCAACATGACCGGCGTCACCGGCGACGGCAGTTTGGGTTTCGGCACCGCCAGCGATGGGCAGGGGGGCGTCGACACGCTGGCCAACGTGTCTCTCTACACCGGCTCCAGCAACAACGACACGATCCTGGGCAGCGCGGCCGGTATCTTCGAGAGTTTCGAAGGCGGCCTGGGCGACGACGTGCTCAACGGCGGCACGTACGAAACGGTGTTCCTCGATGCATTCAACCGAGTGGACTACCGCAACTCGCCAGGCGCCGTGACAGTCGATCTTCGCGCGGGCAGCGCCACAGGCGCCTCCGGCAACGATACGATCTTGAACTTCCATTCGATACGTACCGGCAATGGTGCCGACACCCTGTTGGGCTCGGACACCACGCTCTACACCGAGCAGTTTGAAGGACGCCTCGGAAACGATACGATCGATGGCCGTGGCGGAAGCGACGTCGTTCGCTACAGTTACGTCACCAACAACACCAGCACTGGTGTAAATGTCAACCTTGCCACGGGTATTGCGCTTGCCGGCGTCGGCGACGTGGATACCCTGATCAACATTGAACGGGTACGCGGCTCCCAATACAACGACACGCTGGTGGGCGGCAATCCCGACTTCGGAGCCGACCAATTCGACGGGTTCGAGTCTTTTCGTGGAGAAGCGGGTAACGACTGGATTGATGGCGGTGCCGGGTTCGACCAGGCTGAGTACGGCCTTGCGAGTTCGGGTGTCTACGTTGTCCTTGGCGGCACCGGCGCAGGATTCGCCTACGACGGGCAAGGCGGAATCGACACCTTGATTGGCATCGAGCAGGTTTTCGGCTCGTTCTACGATGATTACCTGGTTGGAAGCGATTCCGGCGAGTTCGAGAGTTTCAATGGCCAGATCGGCAACGACACGATCGATGGGCGTGGCGGCATCGACCGCGTCACCTACTTTGGCTCGCGCGACAGTGTCACGGTGAACCTCACCACGGGTGTGGCCACCGAATACACGCTGTACGGCGGTACGACCGTGGGCACCGACAGCCTGCTCAACATCGAGTGGGCCCAGGGCTCCGAGAATTTTGGCGACACTTTGATCGGCAACCAGGCGGCCAACAAGCTGGAAGGCCTGGGTGGCAACGACACGCTCGATGGTGGCACCGGCATCGACACCCTGGAAGGGGGCAACGGCTCCGACGTGTACCACGTGCGCGACGTCGGCGATGTGGTCACCGAAACCAACCGCTTGCGCGCCACGGGTGGCGACGACACCGTCATCTCCTACATCACTGCGGCCATGTCGGCAACCGGATGGGTGCTGGGCGACTATGTCGAAGACCTTCGCATCGCCACCACCGCAGCCGCCAACGGCAGCGGCAACAGCCTGAACAACACCATTTACGCCAACCT
>JANOUM010000226.1:0-12957 GCA_031416855.1 Rhodoferax sp.
GGGCCAGGAGATGTAAAGAGTGGTGAGAGTGGCATCTACCGAAACACCGACCCCTCCAAACCAATCGAAACCCGTTCAATCGAAATCTCGCAAGCCGAATACAACGCCTTGCGCAACTTCGGTGAAAACCCTGCCGCGTACGGGTTCGACACCTACTACAACGGCCTGACAAACAACTGCGTCGATTTTGCGTGGCGTGCCTTGGAGGTGGCCGGATTCAACCCTGGCCAATTTCAAGGATCCCTGTTCCCACAATGGAACATGACCTATGTCGACGCGATCTGGAAAGACTTGCAGAAAACCAAACTCTCCGACTGGACGGCGGACATCACGATCGACGACACCGGTCATGTCAACGTCAACCCGATCTGCAAGCCCGGCCAGCACCGATATGTCGACGACGGTACAAATAGGAACTTCCGCATTGCCTCCGCCTCTCGCCCCGCGATCCGCCGCGACCCCCTGGCCATCGACCTTGATGGCGACGGCATAGAGACCGTAGGTGCGACCGTCAGCCCGGTGCTGTTCGACCATAACGCGGACGGCGTGCGCACCGGCACGGGTTGGGTTGCAGGTGACGATGCCTGGTTGGTACTGGACCGCGATGGCAATGGCCTGATCGACTCGGGGCGCGAGTTGTTCGGCGCAGATACCGTCTTGTCGGGCAGCGTCGGTGTGAACGCGGTCTACGCCAGCACCGGCTTCGACGCCCTGCGAACGGTGGACAGCAACGGAGACAGGGTCTTCAACGCCCTGGACAGTGCCTTCGGTCAGGTGCGCCTGTGGCAGGACCTGAACCAGGACGGCATCAGCCAAAGCAATGAACTGTTCACCTTGGCGCAAAAGGGGATCGCCAGCATCTCGCTCAACGCCAGCCACACCGTGACGAACTTGGCCAACGGCAACGTCATCAGTGGAACCTCCACCGTCTCCCGCAGCAACGGCGGCACCACTCAGGCACAGTCCGTGGGCGTGGGCAGCGACACGACGGCGGCCAACCTCGACCTCGCCAGCAATCCTTTCTATCGCTCGTTCAACACTGCTGTCGCACTGACGGATGGCGCCGCGGCAATGCCCGAGATGCAGGGCAGTGGCTGGGTACGAGATCTGCGCGAGGCAATGAGTCTGGGTTCGCCCGCGTCGCTGGCGCTGGCCGCCAAGGTGCAGGCCTTTGCGTCGGCCACCACCCGGGATACACAGATGGGCCAGATCGACGATCTGTTGCGGCTGTGGGCGGAAACCAACCAGGCGCAGGCGCTGGGACCGGTGAACGATCCGCGCCGCCGATTTGTGGTGTCCGGCGATGCGGCGACCTCGGCCAGGCTGCAGCAGGCGATCCCGGTACTGGAGGTGTTCAATGGCATGCGTGTACCGGATGCCGGCATGCAAGCGCCCAGCGTAGTGACCGGCGCCGATGGGCTGCCGGTGAGCACCTACAACTTGTTCGCAACCCAGGTGCCCGGGATGCTGGCAGCGTATGACGCCTTGCGTCAATCGGTGTACGGCGCACTGGCGTTGCAGACACGATTGGCAACGTATTTTGACGCCGTTGCATTGACCATCGACGGCACGGGCATTCATTTCGACATCTCCGCATTGGACGCGTTGTCCCAGACCCGGGCGGCTGCCGACGCCTACAACACCGTGGCTGACCTGTTGGACCTCAAGAAACACGCTGGCGATACGGCACGGGCCATCGGCTGGGAGCCCTACCAGGTTATGGCGAATATTCTCGAAACTACCGCGACCACACCCGCCATCCAGAACTTGCTGACGAACGAGCGTATCGTCACGCTGGGTATCGGTGGCGCGAACCTGACGGTGAACAACACGGCTGGCGCCCTGGTCCTGGGCAATGCCGGCGCCAATGTCTTGACGGGTGGCAATGGCGATGACGCGCTCTACGGGTTGGACGGCAACGACAGCCTGCGCGGCGGCGCCGGGTTCAATCTTCTCGAAGGGGGACGCGGCAACGACATGCTCACGGCCGACGGCGGCAGCAACACCTTGCGCGGCGGGGCCGGTGATGACGTGTTGACGGCTCTGGCCAACTATTCCAGCAACAACCTGTTCGAAGGCGGCATCGGCAACGACACGATCACCGGCTCCTACCTGAGCGACACCTACCTGTTCAACAGGGGGGACGGCCAGGACACGCTTCAGGAAGCGAGTTATGGCTACGCAAATTCGGACACCTTGCGGTTTGGCGCGGACATCACCGCAGGCGACATCAGCCTGACGCGCTCGGGCCTGGACCTGGTGTTCAGCCTGACCAACGGCAGCGACCGCATCACCGCCAAGGGCTGGTTCGCGATTGGCAATGCCGCCAACATCTACCAAATCGAGCAACTGCAGTTTGCCGACGGCACCAGCTGGAGCAACACCAGCATCAACACCCGTGCGCTCGATGTGGCGGGCACCGCCGGTGCCGATCTGCTCTCCGGCGTCGATGGCTACACCGATGTCATCCGCGGCCTGGACGGCAACGACAGCCTCAGCGGCCTGGGTGGCAACGACCGGCTGTATGGAGACGGCGGCGACGACACGGTGGGCGCCAGCGGCAGCAACAACCTGCTCGATGGCGGCAGCGGCAACGACACGCTGCGCGTCAGCGGCTCGCAGGTGGTGTCGGGCAACACCTTCATCGGCGGTATTGGCAACGACACGATCACCGGCGCCTACCTGAGCGACACCTACGTGTTCAACGCCGGCGACGGGCAGGACACGATCTGGGAGGCCAGTTACGGGTATGCCAATACCGACATCCTGCGCCTGGGCGCGGGCATCACGGTGTCGGACATCCTGCTGCTGCGCTCCGGGCTGGACCTGATGGTCAACTTCGTCGGCGGTATCGACCAGATCAAGCTGTCCAATTGGTTCGGGGTCGGCAACGCGCCCAACATCTACCAAATCGAACAGGTGCAGTTTGCCGACGGCACGGTATGGAGCAATGCCCGGACCACGGCCGGCGCCATGACCGACGCCGTCGGATCGGCATCCGTCGATACCTTGACCGGCAGCCTCGGCTCCGACCACCTGATGGGTCTGGAGGGAAACGACCTGTTGTACGGTCTGGACGGGCACGACCGGATGAACGGAGGTCCTGGTGCCGACACCATGGTGGGTGGCATCGGCGACGATATCTACGTAGTTGACTCGGAATCCGACACCGTGATCGAACTGGCCAGCGAAGGGCGCGACACCGTGCGCAGCGCGGCCAGCATCACCCTGTCCACCGATGTGGAAGACCTGCTGCTGGTCGGTGCCGCCGCTATCAACGGCAGCGGCAACGCCCGGGCCAACCTGTTGACCGGCAACACTGCCGCCAACACGCTGAACGGGCTTTCGGGCGCGGATACCCTGGTCGGTGGCGACGGTGATGACGTGTACCTGGTGGACAACCCAGGCGACCAGGCAGTCGAACTCGCTGGGCAGGGCACCGACCGTGTCGACAGCGCCATCAGCTGGACCCTGGGCCCCAACCTGGAGCAGTTGTTGCTCACTGGCATCGCACCGATCAACGGGCGTGGCAATGCGCAGGCCAACCTGATCACGGGGAACAGCGCTGGGAACCAGCTCGACGGCGATGCGGGCAGCGACAGCCTGCATGGCGCTGCGGGTGACGACACCCTCAACGGCATGGCTGGAGACGACGCGTTGTGGGGTGGCGTGGGCAACGACAGCTTGGCGGGCGGAAGCGGAAACGACCGGTACTACTGGGGTCTCGCAGAGGGTTCGGACACGATCACGGACCTGGACAACACTGCTGCCAACCTGGACGCGGCCTGCATCGGCCCGGGTATCGCGGCGGACCAGTTGTGGTTTCGGCGCATGGGGAACAACCTTGAAGTCAGCCTCGCGGGTACGCCGGACAGCCTGACCATCAACAGCTGGTACCTGGGCAGCGAGTACCGTGTCGAGGAGTTCAGAACCAGCAGCGGGCAAACCCTGCAGGAGCGCCAGGTCCAGAGCCTGGTCGATGCGATGGCCGGATTCACCCCTGCCTCGGCGTCGACCACCAACGGGGCGCCGTCCTACTTCCAGACCGTGCTGGCACCACTGATAGCAACGACCTGGCATTGACCGGCGCCCCTGCCGCAGAAGCCTGTGCGATCCTCGATGGGCCATTCCAGCACTACCTGCATGCCCACCCTGCCCGCCGTCATCGGCCTCGAAGCCTCGGGCTTTGGCAGGTTCGGGCGGCTGGTGGCCGCAGCACCGTCAGCCAGCCAGTGACACCAGGGCACGCAGCACGGTAACCGAGGCGATGACGGCCAGCAGGGTGAGCACGTGGCGGCGGAACTGGGAGGGCGAAATGCCGGTGAAGGAGCGCTGACCGACCCAGATGCCGGCGAGCATCGCGGGCAGCATGCATGCGGCCCAGACGAAGGTCTCCAACCCCAGCAGATCGGTGCCGCCGTGGCTTGCGGTGGGCAGGATGCCAGCCCAGGCCAGCGCGTACAGGTCGGTGCCCAGCAGCAGCACGATCATGGTGGCACGTAATTGCTGCGGCGCCATCTTCGCGGCACTGAACAGCACCGCCACCGCCATACCACCGATCGCGGCGACCCCGTTGAAGAAGCCGGAGATCACACCGCTGACCAGGCCCACCAGCGGCGTCGGCGCCAGGGCCAGATGCGATTCGCGGCGCAGCGCGAGCGCCGCCGCCAGCAGCAAGGTGCCTATCAGAAGGCGCAGCGGCCCTTCGTCCACGAAAGCCAGCACCCAGACGCCGACCGGGATGAAGACCGCGTTGCCCAGTGCCAGCCACCCCATCCAGCGCCACTCCACCGCCGGCCAGGCGCCGCGCAGCAGCGACACGCTGGCCAGAATTTCCAGCACGAAGACCGGCGGCACCACACGCGCCGGCGACACGAACAGCGACAACGCCGCCACGCACAGGGCCGAAAAACCAAAACCCGAGAAACCCCGCACCGCGCCGGCCAGGAAAACGACGACCAGCCCGGTGGCGATCAACAGTGGTGGTACGTCGCTCAAGGCAGCAGGTCGAGCAGCTTCAGGCGCTGTACCTTGCCGGACGGGCCGCGCGGCAGGTCGGCCACCAGTCGGATGACCTTCGGCGTCTTGAAGCGACCGAGTTGCTCCAGGCAGAACGCGCGCAGGCTTTCCTCGTCCACCGACTGGCCCGGGCGCGGCACCACACACACCATGATCTCCTGGCCGTAGTGGCGATCCGGTATGCCCACGGCCGCCGCGTCGAGCACCGCCGGGTGGCGCAGCAGCGCCTCGTCGATCTCGCGCGGTGCGATGTTCTCGCCCCCCTTGATGATCAGTTCCTTGATGCGGCCGGTGACGAAAAAGAAACCGTCGCTGTCGCGGTGGCCGAGGTCACCGGTGCGCAGCCAGCCGTCGGGCGTGAATGCCGCGCGCGTGGCCTCGTCGTTCTTGTAGTACCCCCGCATCACGTTGGGGCCGCGTATCGCCACTTCACCGGTCTGCCCGTCGCCCACCGGCTCACAGTCGGAATCGATGACGCGTGCCTCGCAGCCCGACGCACGGCCGACGGCGCCGAGCTTGCGCCGGGCCGGGTCGAGCGGGTTGGAGAACGCGGGCGCCACGGTCTCCGTCAGGCCCATGGTCTCGATGATGCCGATGCCGAACTTGTTCTCGAAACCGCGCAGATGGTCCGTTGGCAGAGCCGCCGAGGCCGAACGGCAGAATCGGATGCCCATGGTCTGTGCGCGTGGAGGCGTTTCACCTTCGAGCAGGTAGGAAATCATGGTCGGCACCACATTGATCCAGCTGCACCCGCAGGCCGCCGCCTGGGACCAGAATCGTGCCGCCGAGAACCTGGCCGGCATCGCCAGGCTGCCACCGTGCGCCAAAGGTGCCAGCATCGTGACCGCGAATGCATTGATGTGGTAGAGCGGCAGCACTGCCAGCACCCGGTCGGCCGGCCCCAGGCCATGTTCTGCACCGATGGACGTCGCATTGGCCGCCAGGTTGCCCTGGGTCAGCATGACGCCCTTGGGCACGCCTGTGGTGCCGGAGGTGTACATCAGCAGGGCCCGCGCGTCGGTGGCTGGCGGCGGTGGCATGGCCTCGGCGATGGCAGCGAGGTCGGGGAGCCGGCTCGCATCCGGGTCGAGCACCAGCACCTGCACCAGGCGGTCAAGCTGCGCCAGCATGGCCCGCACCGCTTGTTCCCGGTCCGGGCTGACGATCACCAGGGTGCAATCGCTGTGGCCCAGCACATACCGCATCTGGTCGTCTTGCGCCAGCAGGTTCACTGGGTTGACACACCAGCCGCCAGCCATCGCACCGACCAGCAGGCGCAGCGTCATCAGCCCGTTGGGCATGACCAGCGAAACCGTCTCGCCCGGCCGCGCCCCGTGCGCCTGCAACAGGCCGGCCACCTGCCGGCAGGATCGTTCCAGCGTGCCAAAGGTGATCGGGTTGCCACCCTCGCCATCCACTGCGTACACCGCGTCGGGCCGCAAGCGCGCGTTGTGCTCGACCAGTTCGCGCACGGTGGTGCAAGGACTACTCATCGCCGACTCTCCGTGCTGCGCACTGCGGTGCGAGCTAGTCTGGGGCGGCCCGGCGCGGCGCTCATCAGCAACACCTTCGTGCTGCGCACTGCGGTGCAAGCTTGCTTGGGGCGGCCCGGCGCGGCGCTCATGTGTTCCCGAACTTGTCGAAGTAGCCACCGAAGATCTCCCGCTCGGTTGGCAGCCGTTCCGGAATCGGTCGCGATATGCGGGTGATGTTCAGGTAATGCCGGTAGTTCATGTTGTCGGAGAAATTGTTCTTGCCCCAGGTGCCACAACCCATGGACAGCGAGAACGGCAGGCCGTTGTCGAAACTGCCTCCGGTGGCGATGCAATGCGCCTGGTCGACGATGACACGCGCCACCGGCAGGCGCAAACCGAGTTGCAGTGCACGGTCGGGGTCGGCGCTGTGCAGGCCCACCGAATGCCCGGCACCCTGATAGGCATAGATCGCCTCGACCACCTGGATCGCCGCGGCGAAATCGCGCGCACCGTACAGCGCCAGCACCGGGCATAACTTTTCGCCCGAGAACGGGTGTTCGTCGCCGAAGGCGTCCTCGTCGACCAGGAGCATGGTGGGGGACTGCGCGGCGATGCCGGCAAAACCGGCGCGCTGCGCCACCACCGTCGCGGACTGCCCGATCACCGCGGGTGACAGTTTTCCCTGCGGCCACATCAGCGCCTGCAGCTGCGCTTTCTGGCCGGCATCGAGCAGCACCGCGCCACGTGCGCACAAGGCCGCGATCGCCTGTTGCCGGATCGCATCGACCAGCACCAGGCTGTTCTCGGACGAGCAGCTGGTGGCGTTGTCGAAGGTCTTGGAGCGCAGGATGCGGTCCGCCGCCAGTTCGACGTCCGCCGTCTCGTCGATGATGCCCGCCACATTGCCGGCCCCGACACCGAAGGTCGGAGTGCCGCTGGCGTAGGCGGCCTGCACGTTGGCCTGCGAGCCGGTGACCACCACCAGGTCGCATTGGCGCATCAGCTCCAACGTGGAGGCCTTGCTGACCGGTGACGGCAACAATTGCACCAGGTCGCGCGGCGCGCCGATGCGGTCAAACTGTGCATGCACGAAGGCCACCAGCCGTTCGCAGGTGGACCAGCCCTTGGGCGACGGCGCCACGATCACCGCGTTGCGGCCCTTGAGCGCGTTGATGATCTTGTTGGCCGGGGTCGCGCCGGGGTTGGTCGACGGCGTCACCGCACATACCACCCCCACCGGCCGCGCGATCTCGGTCAGGCCCTGCGCCGCATCCTGCGCGATGACACCGACCGACAGGGCACCCTGCAGGTCGCGCAACAGTCCGAAGGTCTTGCGGTGGTTCTTGCGCACCTTGTCCTCGACGTTGCCGATCCCGGTGTCGGACACCGCAAGTGCGGCCAGTTCGCGGTTGCGGCCCGGCTCGATGATGGCCCAGCCCGCGGCTGCGACAAGTTCGTCCACGCGTGTCTGGTCGTACGCTTCTGCCACACGCTGCGCGGCGCGCGCGCGCGCCACCAGAGCGCCCACCAGGGCTTGCACGTCAGGGGTTGCCGTGGCCATCTCAATCGGCCTTGATGTTGGCGTCTTTGGCGAGCTTGGCCCATTTGGGCAACTCGGCGGCGACGATCTTGCCCAGTGCGTCGGCGCTGCCGCCGACACCTTCCGCGCCCTGGGCCAGCAGCTTTTCGCGGATCGCAGGTTCGGCCACGATGGAATTGAGGACGCGGTTCAGCCGCTCGATCACCGGCTTGGGAGTCTTGGCGGGCACGAACATCGCGTACCAGGAGTCGACCTCGAAGTCGGCGATGCCGGCTTCCTGCAGCGTCGGCACATCCGGGAATGCCGCGCTGCGCCTGAGCGTGGACACTCCCAGCGCCTTGAGCTTGCCGGCCTTGACGAACTGGGCAGCGGCGGGGATCGACACCCACAACAGTGGCACCTGCCCGCCCATCACGTCGGTCACCGCCGGCCCGCCACCGCGATACGGGATATGCGTCATCTGGCTGCCGGTGCGCAGCTTGAGCAGCTCGCCGGCCAGGTGCCCCGGGGAGCCGTTGCCCACCGATGCATACGACAGGCTGCCAGGTTTGGCCTTGGCCAGCGCGACCAGTTCGGCGACCGTGTTGGCCGGCAGTTGCGGATGGGCCACCAGGATCTGCGGCAGCGAGGCCACCGTGCCCACCGGTTCGAAGTCCTTGACGGTATCGAAGCTGAGTTTGGGGAAGATGGCCGGGTTGATGGTGTGCGAACTCAGCGTGAACAAGACCGTGTATCCATCGGGCGCGGCGCGGGCCACGATTTCGCTGCCCACCGAGCCCCCGGCACCGCCCTTGTTCTCGATCAGGACCTGCTGACCCAGCAGCGCGGAGAAGCGCTCCTGCACGATGCGCGCGATCACGTCGGTGCCGCCACCGGGCGGATAGGGCACCACGAATTTGACCGGCTTGTCTGGATAGGCGGCTGATTGCGCGAGTGCGGCCAGCGGATGCGCGGTGGCCAGCGCGGCCAGAACCACTGTGGTCGCCAACCGGCGGCGGAGGGATATCGTCATGCTTGTTTCCTTTTGGATGGGTTCGGATCAATCGATTGCGAGGTGGTTCGCATCAGGGTGGCCAGCGCCGGCCGGCAACCCAGCATCTGGCTTGCATCGCGGGCAGAGGTCACGACCTGCTCGCCCAATGCGCGCGCCTGGGCGCGCGAAAAACGGATCGCCGGCACACTCATGCCGACTGCGGCCACCGGCATGCCACGGGCGTCGAACACCGGCGCGCCCACCCCGCATACGCCCAGGCGCCACTCTTCGCGGTTTTCGGCCCAGCCGCGCAGGCGTGCACGCTGCAGGTCGGCCTGCAGCGCACGCGGGTCGGTGATGCTGTGGGGCGTGTGCGCCTGCAAGTCGCCGAGCAGGTTCTGCAGGCCGGGCAGATCGAGCCACTGCGCAGCCAATAACGCCTTGCCCGAGGCCACGCAATGCGCCGGCGCGCGCCCGCCGATGCGGGAATACGCCGCCACCGGCAACGGGCTGTCGAACTTGTCCAGGTACACCACCTGCGGGCCCTCGAGCACGGTCAGATGGATCGTCTCGCCGCTGGCCTGCGCCAACGCCGCCAGATGCGGCCGCACCAGTCCGCGCGTGTCGCTGGCGGCCTCCACCAGCGTGCCGAGCTCGAACAGGCGCAGGCTCGGCCGGTAATTGCTGTTGTCGCCGTTCTGCACCGCCCAGCCGCATGCAACCAGGGTCTGCAGGGTGCGGTGCGCATTGCTGCGCGCCAGGCCCAGCGCCCGGGCCACATCGACCAGGCGACATTCCCCCGGCTGGCGTACCAGCCAGTCGAGCACGGCGAGGCCCTTGGCGAGGGTGGAGTCCATGTTGGCGATTTTGCAGGTATTCCGATAGTTGGAACATCGTATGACTATTTGAAATGATTGTAGGCGCGCCCGGGCTTGTTGGTCAATCGGGGTTCACCCGGACGGCGCGACACCTGCACCGCCGCCCTGGCCGTCAGCGGCCTGCGGCGCGCAGCGTGCGGCTCAACAGCACCACCGGGATCAGCCCGACCAGCACCAGCGCCAGCGCTGGCAGCGCCGCTTCGCCCAGGCGCTCGTCGCGCGCGAGCTGGTAGGCCACCACTGCCAGTGTGTCCGAGTTGAAGGGCCGCAACACCATGGTGGCGGGCAGCTCCTTCATCACATCGACGAACACCAGCAACGCTGCAGCGGCCGTGGAGCGGCGCAACAGTGGCCAGTGGACCCGCGCCATCAGGCGCATGCCGGCCACACCCAGGGTACGCGCGGAATCGTCGAAGCTGACCGGGATGCGGGTGTAACCGCTTTGCACCGACTGCAATGCCACTGCGCAAAAGCGCACCAGGTAGGCCCATACCAATCCGGCGGAGGTGGCGGTGAGCCAGAAACCCACACCCCACTGCGGCACTGCGGCCTGCAACCAGCCCACGGGCAACAACAGGCCGACCACGATCACGGCTCCCGGAACCGCATAACCGAGGCCGACCAGTTGCACTACCGCCCGCGTGACGCGATCGGCACGCCGACGCAGCGCAAACGCGAGCAGCAGGGCTATGGCCACCGAAAGCACCGCCGCGATTCCGCCCAGGCGCATGCTGTTCCAGGACCACTCGGCGAAACGTGACCAGGGCAGGATGGCCCAGTCGGCCGTCAATGGGCGCAGCATGAACAGCACCGGCAGCACGAATCCCGCCAGCACCGGCGCGCCACACACCAGCCATGCCAGCCACCGGGCGCCGCCGCGCAAATCCACCGCCCGTGCCTCGTGGCTGCCCGAGCGCGCCCCACGCCCGGTCACAAAACGCATGCGGTGCTGCGCCCGCCGCTCCAGCTGCAGCAGCACCACCACCAGCACCAGCAGCATGGTGGCCAGCTGCGCCGCGGCGATGCGGTTGTCCATCGCCAGCCAGGCCTTGTAGATACCGGCCGTAAAGGTCTGGATGCCGAAATAACTCGACACGCCGAAATCCGCCAGGGTTTCCATCAAGGCCAGCGCCACGCCGGCAGCCACGGCCGGGCGGGCCAATGGCAGCGCCACGGTCAGGATGCGTCGGGACAGGGACGCGCCCAGCAGCCGGGCCGCCTCCATCAGGTGCGAAGCGCGCTCGCTCAGCGCACTGCGTGCCAGCAGGTACACGTACGGGTACAACGCGAACGTGAACACCCAGACGGCGCCACCCAGGCTGCGCACTTCGGGCAACATGCGCCCCTGCAGACCGGTCCACGCCCGCAGCTGCGACTGCAGGGGCCCGCCGAACTGCAGGAAGTCGGTGTAGGCATACGCCACCACATAGGCCGGCATGGCCAGCGGCAACAGCAGGGCCCATTCGAAGCTGCGGCGCCCGGGAAAATCGAACAGCGTCACAGCCGCCGCCGTCGACGCGCCCACCAGTATCACCCCCAACGCCACCAGCACACACAGCAACACGGTGGTGAGCGCATACTCCGGCAACACCGTGGCGGCCATTTCCCGCAGGATCTGTGCGCTGGCTGCGTCCCACTGCGCCCAGGACGCCAGCACCGCGAACACCGGCAGGCACAACAGGGCCGCGAACAACACCAGGGCGGATTGTTGGAGCCGGCGTAGCGGCATGGGAAGACCGATCAGAACCAATGTAAATGAGAATTGTAGTCATCTAGAATGGCTTTTATGTTTCTCGAAGTCGCCCAGCTTCAGGTTCGTTACACCGCCACTGGCCGCGCAGCGGTCGATGGCGTGAGCTTCGGCCTGCGTGCGGGCGATATTGGCGTGCTGATCGGACCGTCAGGCTGCGGCAAGACCACCTTGCTGCGCGCCGTCGCAGGGCTCGAACCGGTCAGCGGCGGCGAGATCCGGCTGGAGCAGGAATTGGTCGGCTCAGCCCGCGTGCAGGTGCCGCCCGAGGCGCGGCGCATCGGCATGGTGTTCCAGGATTACGCGCTGTTTCCGCACCTCGACGTGGGCGCCAACGTCGGGTTCGGCATCCATCACCTGCCCCGCGGCCAGCGCGCAAAGCGGGTCGCCGAGGTGCTCGACCTGGTTGGCCTGGCCGGCTCCGAGCGGCGTTTTGCGCATGCGTTGTCCGGCGGCCAGCAGCAGCGTGTGGCGCTGGCCCGGGCACTGGCGCCGGCGCCGCGATTGTTGTTGCTGGACGAGCCATTCTCGAACCTGGACGTGGACCTGCGCGAGCGCCTGGCGCATGAAGTGCGTGCCATCCTCAAGGCGGCCGGGGCCACCGCCCTGTTCGTGACGCACGACCAGCTCGAGGCCTTCGCCATTGGCGACGTGATCGGTGTCATGCACGGAGGCCACCTGCACCAGTGGGACGACGCCTACACCCTGTACCACCGGCCGGCGACGCGGTTCGTGGCGGAGTTCATCGGCCACGGGGTTTTCACGCCGGCCACGATCCGCCAAAGCAATGGCGAGGTGGTCGTGCAGACCGCGCTGGGCGAACTGCGCGACATGGCCGAGTGCCCGTTGCCGGTCGCGTTTCCGGCCGGCCACTGCGACGTGCTGCTGCGTGCCGACGACATCGTGCACGACGACGACGCGCCGGTCAAAGCCGAGATCATCCGCAAGGCATTCCGGGGTTCGGAGTTTCTCTACACCCTGCGCCTGCGCAGCGGCGAAACCGTGCTGGCCCTTGTGCCCAGCCACCACGATCACCGCATCGGCGAATGGATCGGTATCCGTGCCCAGGTGGACCACGTAGTCACCTTCAACCGCGCCTGCAAACACAAAGGCATCGACATGTGCCACCTGCCGTGTGATGCACTGGAGCAAGGCCTGTGCGACCGCGCCGACGCTGGCCCGCACGGCCAGCCGGTCGTGCTGCCCGGCAGCCTGGCGCGCGCCGCGTCCTGAGGCAGCGCGGTCCGCCAGGCCGTGCCACCGCGGGGCGCCTCAGGACCAGCCGGCGTCGACCACGAACTCCGGGCCCCAGTTCGCGCGCC
>JANOUM010000227.1:0-2308 GCA_031416855.1 Rhodoferax sp.
GTCGTGGTGGCCCACTCGGACACGCCTGGCCTGCCGCGCGGCATCGAAAACGACCCCACCGTGCGCGAGGTGGTGTGGGGCGTCGAGACCGTTGCCGACCTGGCCCTGTACCGCGAGCGCCTGCGCACACAGCCCGGCTTCGTGGACAGCACCGAGCGCGTCGGCTGCACTGACCCCAGCGGCCTGGCAGTGCGCCTGCAGGTGTCGCGCAAACGCCAGCTCGACCTGGCCTGCGCCCGGACCAACACCTGGGGCGAACGCCCGCGCGTCAACCAGCCCAGCCCGGCCTACGAACACGCCACGCCAATCGAGATCGGGCACGTGGTATTTTTTGTCACCGACCTGGCCGCCACGAGCGGCTTTTACATCCAGCAACTCGGCTTCGAAGTGTCGGACAGGTACCCGGAGCGCGGAACCTTCCTGCGTTGCGCGCCCGAGGGCGGGCACCACGACTTGTTCCTGCTCCAGTTGCCGGCACCGAAGGCCGGTCTGAACCATGTAGCCTTCGCGGTGCGCGATGTGCATGAGGTATTCGGTGGCGGCATGCACATGTCACGCTGCGGCTGGGATACCGAGCTCGGCCCCGGCCGACACCCGATCTCGTCGGCCATCTTCTGGTATTGCCCGAGCCCTGCCGGGGCGCTGGTGGAGTACTACACGGACGAGGACCAACTCACCGCCGCCTGGCAGCCGCGCAGCTTCACGCCCGGCCCGACAGTGTTCGCCGAATGGGCCATCAAAGGTGGCATCGACGGCAACACGCGCCGCCAGAGGGAGGCCGAAACCCCAAAGAGCGGCTTCATCACCGACCGGAAATAACAGGCCGACTGACGCCAAGCGCGCCTCGACCCACCGCTTGCAGCCGCGAACCGCCACGCCACAGTCAACCACTCCTGTAACGAAAGGCACACCATGCACCCACAGGTTCTCTACAACGAAGTCCACCAGAATTGCAGCACCTCGCCCACAAGTTACGAAAGCCTGCTGGGGGACTCGATCGAACGGGCATTTGCCCAGGGCATCCATGACCTGGAAGGTGTGGTCGCCTACCTCAACACTGCCGGGCCGTCGGCACCCAACGGTGAGCCCTGGACCAGTGGCAAGTACCGCCAGGAATTGGCCCGCCTGGGCGCCTGAACCCAGCATCAAGGAGGTATCCATGAACACATCTGTCATGCAATTCCAGGCCGATCCGGTCGACGCCGCACTCAAGGTGGGTCTCAAGGACCTGTGGTACCCGGTCTGCCCGTCGGGCTTCCTCAAGGACAACCCGGTTTCGCTGCGCCGCCTGGGCCACAAGATCGCCCTGTGGCGCGACCAATCCGGCGTGGTGCACGCGCTCGAAGACCACTGCCCGCACCGCGGCGCGCCCCTGTCCTTGGGTGTGATCCTGGGTGACCGTTTGGCCTGCGCGTACCACGGTGTCGAGGTGCGTTGCGACGGTACGGTCACGCGGGTGCCGGCCAGCCCGGGCTGCAAACTCGAGGGTTCCCGCACCACGCTCAGCTTCCACGTGGCCGAACGCAACGGCGCCGTGTTCCTGTACAACAGCAGCACGAACATCGACAAAGCGCCGCCGCTCGAACTGCCGCCGGAGCTGAGCGCGCCGGAATGGAGCGCGTTCCTGTGCTACGTGGAGTGGGGTTGCGACTACCGCTACGTGATCGAGAACGTGATGGACCCGATGCACGGCACCTACCTGCACAAGCAGTCACACACCATGTCCGAAGGTGATGCCAGGGCCGAGTTCCAGATCCGGGATACCGAGCACGGGTTTTTCTTCGAGAAGAAGGGCCAGCGCGATGTGAACTTCGACTGGTCGGAGTGGATCGAGACCGGCATCCACCTCATGCGACTGGAAATACCCTATCCGAAGACGGGTGGCCCCGGTGGCAGTTTTGCCATCATCGGCAGTTGTGTACCGATCGCAGACAACGTCACTGGCGTGTTCTTCTGGCGCTGCCGCAAGGTGAGCGACTGGCAGCGCGACACCTGGCGCTTCCTGTACAAGAACCGCCTGGAAGAGCGCCACTGGAACGTGCTGGAGCAGGACCGGGTGGCGGTCGAGGCCATGGAGCCGGAGGCCAACCAGCGCGAGTTCCTGTACCAGCATGACATGGGCGTGGTTCGGATCCGCCGCCGCTGGAAGGCATTGGCCAACCAGCAGCTGGGAAAGACCGCGCAAAATACCTGATATGACCGCCACGCTCAACGCCTTTGTCCATTCCTTGCGCTTCGAGGCCGAGGACATCACCAGCATCGAGTTGCGGCCGGTCGACGGCGTGCAGTTCCCGCCGTTCGAGGCCGG
>JANOUM010000228.1:0-7698 GCA_031416855.1 Rhodoferax sp.
GATCACGCGGTAGCCATGCTCCGGGGCGCTGAGGTAGGCCGCCAGCTCGTCCATGTCGCGGCCGGTGCGCGCCAGCCCGTGCCAGGCAATGACGGTCTTGGCGCGGTCCGCGCCCCACTCCATGTAGTGGATCTCGCGCCCGGCGCAGCGCAGGTAGTTCGAGGTCGGGTTCATCCCGTGGCTCCGTGACGCGGGGCCGACGCCGCCTTGGCACGCAGGCGCCCGACGACGCCGGTCGGGAAGTAGTAGACCGACAACACGAACAACAGGCCCAGCCACAACAACCAGCGGTCCGGCGACAGCAGTGCCGCCAGCCAGGGCAGGCTGCTGGCGGCCTCGTGGCCCACGCGCAGCAAGTCCTGCAGGTAGCTCTGCGCCACCATGAAGAGGGCCGCACCGATCGCGGCGCCATACATCGTGCCCATGCCGCCGATCACCACGATCAGCAACACGTCCATCATGATCTCGAACGACAACGAAGTATCGGGCCCGTTGTAGCGCAACCAGAGCGCGAGCATGGCCCCGGCGGCGCAGGCGAACAAGGCTGACAAGATGCTCGAGACAGTGCGAAACACCACGACGCGGTAACCGATCGCCTCGGCCCGGAATTCGTTCTCGCGGATGGCCTGCAACACCCGGCCGAACGGCGAGTTGACGATGCGCAGCAGGGTCAACAACAGCACCAGCGCCACCACGAACAGCAAGTAGTAGCACAACAGGCGGCCATCGACCGTTACGCCCAGGAACGGCTGGTCCAGGAACGCGTGACTTGGCGACAGTATCTCGGGTACCTTGAAGGTCAACCCGTCCTCGCCGCCGGTGACTTCAGACAATTGCGACGCAAGAGTGAGAAATGCCGACGCGACGGCCAGCGTGATCATGGCGAAGAAGATGGCCCGCACACGCAGCGAAAACAGGCCGATCACCAGCGCCAGCACGAAGGACAGCGCCAGGCCACCCAGCAGGCCCAAGGCCAGCGCCTCCCAGGTCGGGCCCAGCCGCGTGGTGGCGATCGCGATGCCATAGGCACCGATGCCAAAGAACATGGTGTGGGCAAAACTCACGATGCCGGTGTAGCCCAGCAGCAGGTCGAAGCTGCCCACCAGCACCACGAACACCAGCACCTTGGCCGCCACGTTGAGCGCCTTCACCCCGGGGAAGATGAAGGGCGTGAAGGCCAGGGCCAGCAGCAGCAGCACCAGCACCACCGCCAGCACCCGGCTGCGCGGGAAGTCATTGGAGAGCAAACGGTTCAGCATGTCGATGCGCCCTGCTAACGATTGGCCACCGGGTACACACCCTGTGGTCGCCACAACAACACCGCGGCCATCAGCGCGATATTGGAGAACAGGGACAGTTTGGGGGCCAGGAAACCGGTGTAGTTGGCCATCAGCCCGACCAGCAGCGCACCGATCAGCGCGCCGGAGGTCGACCCGAGGCCACCGATGATGATCACGATGAAGATCAGGATGTTGACCTGCGCGCCCATCTGCGGGATCACGGTCTGCTGGTACAGGCCCCACATCACGCCACCCAGGCCTGCCAGGGCGCTGCCCATCACGAACACACCGACGAACAGGCGGCGGATGCGGTAGCCCAGCGCCTCGACCATTTCCCGGTCCTGTACGCCGGCGCGGATCAGCAGGCCGATCTTGGTGCGGTTCAGCGTCCACACCAGCGCAGCGAACACCGCCAGCCCCACGACCACAGCTATCACGCGGTACCGCTCGATCGCCGCGTCACCGATGAGAATCGCTCCGCGCATGCCTTCTGGCAGCGGCAGGGGGATTTGCTGCGGGCCCCAGATTACCTTGATCAGTTCCTCGCCGATGATCATGCCGCCCATGGTGATCAGGATCTGCTTGAGATGCTGGCCATAGACCGGGCGCACGATGAAACGCTCGAACGCCAGCCCAACCGCACCCGCCACAGCCATCGCCACCAGCATCGCCGGCACCACCGCCGCCAGGTTGCGCCAAAGCGAGGTCGACCCGGTCCAGTCCCCCATGGTGCCCAATACGCTGGTGGCGACGAAGGCACCCAGCGCGATGAACACGCCATGGCCGAAATTGAGCACGTCCATCAGGCCGAACACCAGCGTCAGGCCCGATGCGATCACAAAGATGATCAGGCCCATCGCCAGGCCCGCCACCGTGAGGGTGAGCCAGGTCGACGGAGAGCCGATCAGCGGGAACACGATCAATGCCAGCAGCGGCGCCAGGGCCATCGGCTTCCAGTCGAAGTCGGTCTTGTTCATCTCAGTGCCCCCACGCTTGCCACTTCGTGTGCTGCGCTGCCCCCAGAGGGGGCCTTCGCGCCTTGGGGCGGCCCGGCGTCGCTCATAGCGCAAGCCCCAGCAGCGAACGTTGCAGGGCCGGGTCGGACGACAGCTCCTGCATGCTGCCCGCGTGCACCACGCGCCCGTGGTCCATCACCGCGACGGTGTCGCCCAGGCGCTGTGCGAAGTGGAGGTTCTGCTCGACCAGCAGGATGGTCACCCCGCTGGCCTTGAGCTGTCTGAAGGCGTCGATCATGTTGTTGATGATGGCTGGCGCCAGTCCCTTGCTGGGTTCGTCGACGATCAGCAGTTCGCGTGGCTCGACGATGGCCCGCGCCACCGCCAGCATCTGCTTCTGCCCACCCGACAACTTGCCCGCAGGATGGTCCCAGAACTTCTCGACTGCCGGGAACAGCGAGAAGATCCACGCCAGGCGGGTGGCATCCATCTGGCTGGCACGCGACGCACCACGCGCGGCCAGCAGCATGTTCTCCTGCACCGTGAGGTCGGAGAAGATACCCATGTTCTCCGGCACATAGGCGATGTTCAGGCCCGCGATCTGCGGCGTCTGGAGCGCCGTGATGTCGCGCCCGGCGAACGTGAGTGTGCCCGGTGAAGCCCGCCACAGGCCCATGATGGTGCGCAGCGTGGTGGTCTTGCCGGCGCCGTTGCGTCCCAGCAGCAGGCTGACCTGCCCACGCGGCACCACCAGGTCGACCCCATGGAGGATGTGGTAGGCCCCGATATGGGTGTGCACTCCCCGCAGTTCGAGCAGATTCGCGCTCATGGTGCA
Organism: Rhodoferax sp.; assembly: GCA_031416855.1. GTDB lineage: Bacteria > Pseudomonadota > Gammaproteobacteria > Burkholderiales > Burkholderiaceae_C > CAISIP01. Next base: position 3,072 of record JANOUM010000228.1, read on the forward strand.
CCGCCCCGTCCCCCTGGTAGGGGAAGGCCGGGATGCGCGGGAGCGGCATTTGGTGCCGTAGCGTCCTGCGGGCTCACCCCCAGGTAGGCTTCCTGCACCACCTTCGACGCGATAACCTCCCCCGGCTCGCCATCGGCCACCAGGGCCCCGTTGTGCAGCACGATGATGCGGTCGGCCAGTTCACGCACTACGTCCATCTTGTGTTCGACCAGCAGGATGGTCTTGCTCTTGTCCTGCTTGAGCGCGCGGATCAGGTTCAGGATCACCGGCGCCTCGTCCACACTCATGCCGGCGGTGGGCTCGTCGAACATGAAGACGCTGGACTCCAGCGCCATCAGCAAGGCCACCTCGAGCTTGCGCTGGTCGCCATGCGGCAAGCTCGCTACGGCGGCGTTTTCCTTCTCCTTCATCGCCACGGCCACGAGGATCTCGTCGGCACGCCGGCTCAGGCCCGTGTGGTCGCTCCAGATACTCCACAGGTTCAGGCCACGGCGGTGGCTGCCGGCGCGCGTGGCCTGCACCGCCAGGCGCACGTTTTCCAGCACCGTGAGGTTGGGGAACAGGTTGGTGAGCTGGAACGCCCGGCCCAGCCCGGCATGGGTGCGAGCCGACACCCCCATCCCCGAAAGGTCACGTCCATCGAGTGACACCGAGCCGCTGCTGGCCTTGAGTTGCCCGGAAATGAGGTTGAAGTACGTCGTCTTGCCTGCGCCATTGGGCCCGACGATGGCCGTCAGCGTACCGGGCGCAAACGCACAGCTGACGGCATTCACCGCCACATGGCCGCCGAAGCGGATCGTCAGGTCCTTGGTTTCAAGCATGTCGCTACCGGTACCGCCTCAGCGTTTGGGGCGGACGAAGCGCAGCACCCGCAACGTACCCTCATAGCTGAGGATTGCGAGCACCACCCAACGCCGCATGTCGAGTGCGCAGTAGCCGAGCACCCCATCAACTAGCGCTTGTTGGTGATCGGTACGACCATCTCGTCGGCCTTGATCTCGCGCACCAGGTCCGGCACGCCCCAGGCAAACGCCGGGTCGACCTTGATCTTGAAGTGGTACATGCTTTGCATCGCCTGGTGGTCTTCCTTGCGGAAGGTCATCTTGCCCTTGGGCGTGTCAAAGCTCATGCCTTCCATGGTCTTGATCAGGGTGTTGGCGGACGCGTCGCCATTGCTGTTCTTGAGTGCCGTGACGACGGCCATGGCGGCCGAAAAGCCACCCGCAGTGAAGAAGTCTGGCGGCGTCTTGAACTGGCTGTAGTGGCGCGCCACCAGTGCGTCGTTGACCGGATTCTTCGGCAGGCCGAAGTAGTAGTAGGTGGCGCCTTCCATGCCAGGGAACTGCTTGTAGGCGGCCATCGCCGGCAGGATGTTGCCGCCGGTGGCGATCTCGATGCCATAACGCTTGAGGTCGAGGTCGGCGATCTTGAACGGGTTGCCTCCGCCGCCGGCCCAGATGATCCAGATCACCTTGCGCCCCGGCAGGTCCTTGAGCTTGTCAATGATGCGCTGTGCACCGGCCGTGAAGTCGGTGGTGGTGGTGGGCAGGTATTCCTCGTGGACGATCTTGGCCTTCTTGATCGCCGCCTTGTAAGCTTTCACCCCGTCGCGGCCGAAGGCATAGTCCTGCGCCAGGGTCGCGATGTTGGTGCCAGGCAGGTCCTGGGCAACCGCATTGGAGATCGCGTCCTGCGAACTGTTGCGCCCGGTGCGAAAGATGTATTTGTTCCACTTGTCACCGGTGATCGAATCGGCCACCGCAGGCTCCACAAGCAGGATCTTCTTGTACTCTTCGGCCACCGGCAGCATCGCCAGTGCGACACCCGAGGACGTAGGCCCGACCGCGATGTCGGCCTTGTCGTCGGAATAGGCGGCTGCGAGCAGCGACTTGCCCAGGTCGGGCTTGCCCTGGTCGTCACGCTCGGTCACCACCAGCTTTTTGCCGGCGACCATCATGGTGCCGCCGGTGGCATAGTCCAGGCCCATCATGAATCCGACCGCCGTCTGCTTGCCATAGGCTTCCAGCGGACCGGTCTTGCTGAAGATATGGGCGATGCGGATTTCCTTGGACTGCGCCAAGGCCCCCGTGCTGGCGAAAGTGGTGGCGGCCAGCGCGGCCAGCGCGACGAGAGTGCGACGAAGCATGGATGTCTCCTTATGGGTAACGAAAAACCTGCACAGACACAGCACGGACCGTGCCGGGAGGTAAACGGTTGATACCAAACGTTATTTCCCGGTAAACAGGTAAAAGTGTCTAAAAAAAAGACAACTGAACTGTCTTAAACCCAGTCAACTGTATGACTACTGATCAAATTCACCCATACGGTCATACAAGGTGGCGCGCGACATGCCCAATAAGCGGGCAGCCGCGAGCTTGTTGCCACCGGTGGCGGCCAGCGCCGCCGTGATCGCCTCGCGCTCCACCTCCGCTACCTGCTCGGCCAGCGGCCGGAGCTGGCGCGCGACAAGCATGCCGGTCCCGCCGGCCGCCACCATGCCGGCTGGCGCCCGCTGGAGTGGCGCTACCCGGTCGATACCGGCTTCCCGCAGCACCTGTGCCAGCGCCGCCGCATCGATGCGCTGGGCATCGCTGCGCATGGCCGCCTGTTCGAGCACGTTGCGGAGTTCGCGGATATTGCCGCGCCAACTCTGGGCACACAACAGGTCGAGCGCGTCCGCCGTGAGCTCCGGCAAGCCCGAGCCGTTGCGCAGGGCCACGTCGTCGCCCAGGGCCTCGACCAGCGCCGGAATGTCGCCGCGACGCTCGCGCAGCGGCGGCACGTGGATCGGCAACACGTTGAGCCGGTAGTACAGGTCTTCGCGGAACCGACCGTCGCGCATCCAGGCCGTGAGATCACGCGAGGTGGCGGCGATCAACCGCGCATCGAAGGGCACCACCTTGTTGGAACCCAGGGGTTCGATTTCACCCTCCTGCAGGGCGCGCAGCAGCTTGGCCTGCAGGCTCAGCGGCATGTCGCCGATCTCATCGAGAAACAGGGTCCCGCCATCGGCCAGCTTGAACTTGCCCTCGCGGCCCTTGCGTTCGGCCCCGGTGTAGGCGCCGGGCGCGACACCGAAGAACTCCGCCTCCAGCAAGGTGTCGGGCACCGCGGCGATGTTGACACTGACCAGCGGGCCGGTCGCGCGCGACGAGGCGGCATGGATGGCATGGGCCAGCAACTCCTTGCCGGTGCCGGTCTCGCCCAGCAGCAGCACCGGGCTGCCGGACTGCGCGGCCCGCCGTGCCTGCCGCTTCACCTCCACCGCGGCCGGGCTGGTACCGATGAAGCTGGCAAACGTGTATTTCGAGAGGCGCTGACCCGCGCTGCGTCCGTTCCCCATGCGCAGGCGCTGCGTCGCCAGTTCGCGCCGGGCGTCGTCCAGGTCGCGCTGCATCAGCGCGAACTTGGCTATAAGCGGTGCCAGCGTTGTCTCTGGATGGTCGAACAACACGATGCCGATGGCGCCGATCACCGCATCGTGCTCGTCGCGCAGCGGAATGCGGCTGACAACGAAGGTGCCGGCACGGTTGGTCAGCAGATCGATCAGGTAGGGCTCGCCGGTTTCCAGCACCCGGCGCATCTGCGTGTTGGGGATCACGTCCTCGACCAGGTGGCCGACAAACTGGTCGACCGATGAAAACCCGAGGGCCGGCAAGAAGCGCTGGTAACCCTCGTTGACCCAGACGATGCGCCCGGTCCGGTCGACCAGGAACATGCCCTGGCTGATGCTGGAGAAGAGGTGGAACATCGAGCGCGCCGCAAGCTCGAGGATGCCCTGGGCATCCTGGGGAAGCCCGCCGGTGGCACCGGCGGGCATCGGTGGTGGAACGGAATTGGGCTTCGGCACGCGGTTATGTTACCGCGCAGTTTGCACCTGGCCGGTACCGCACCCTCAGCGCGCGATGATGACGCTGTCGATCACGTCGATCACGCCGTTGTCAGCCAAGATATCGGTGGCGCTGGCCTTGGCGCCCTCTACCGTGACACCACCCATGGTGGCAAGCGTGATCAAGCTATCCAGGCCCAAGCAACGGCAGAGCACCTACACTAGCCAAAATTTTTGTCTACAAAGCTAAGGAGACCCCAACGTGACGGATATCGTGCTTGCGCAACTGAGTGACCCGTTTCGCATCGGCCTCATCATCGCCCTTGTGGTCACGATGCTCAGAACAGCCTCTGTAACCGGGCGCGTCTTGCCTCTAGCCATGGGTGTAGTGTTTGTAGCCGTGATTCTGCCCACTACCATGCCAAGCGGCACAGCCACTCTGAGCAATGCCATTTTGGCTGGGCTGGTCTCGAATCTGATCATATTGGGAGTGGTCCTTGTCATTGCCGCGCTGATCGCCCGACTGCGTCGTTGAACCTTCTTGCCACCTGCAAATCCGGCACAACGTACTGGACCGGATTTGCAGGGAGCAGACGGACTCACTTAGGGAAACAGAAACTCCAAAAGTGCCCGTCAACTCGCGACTTGTAATTGCGGAGTCGATCCGCAATCCAGTGCACCAGGGCTGCATGGATGCCGCTCCCTCGCTACTTGTCATTGCGGACTTGATCCGCAATCCAGACCGGGCCTAGAACCCGAAGGCCCCGGCCCGGTAATAGGATTTATGGAGCGGAGTCG